>NZ_JBHLZP010000237.1:0-12455 GCF_042429965.1 Actinoallomurus acaciae | reverse complement strand
GCCGCCCGGCGTCCCGTCCGGCGTGGGTGAGGTCCAGGCCGGGGCCTGGCCCGGTGGGCCGGTCGGAGGCTGCTGGGCCATGGGTACGCCCGGCGTCTGTGGGGACGCGGCCGGGTTCGCGGGGTACTGGTGTGCCAGCGGCGCGATGCCCGGCGTATGGGAGACCGGCTCGGACGCGGTCGCCGACGTGGCGCGGCCCGGGCCGATGATCTCGGCCAGGATCGCCACCGAGGACGGGAAGCCGCGCGGCCGCGCCGGGATGCCTCCCCCGAGTCGGCACCACGCGAGGTCCGCGGCGTACATCGTGGCGAGGAGCGTGCTGCGGACGGCCGGTTCGACGGCCTCCATGCCGTCGCGCAGCGACCGCGGCAGCCGGTCGCCGTCGGGCCAGTACGGGCGGAGCGGATGGTCCCGCTGGATCAGCATCGCCCGCATGGCCTCGCCGACCTGCGGGTCGAGCCAGCCGATCACCTGGCTGGAGACGTCCTGGCGGACGACCGCGAGGTCGGCGGCGAGCAGGGCGGCGGCGATCAGCCGGGGTTCGACGTAGCCGCGCGAGTTCGGGTCGCCGACCATCGGGGTGACCGCGAGCGCGAGGTCGTAATAGCTGTTGCGGAAGTGTTCGCCGGCCGACGCCTCGACGCGCAGTGCGGGGGCCAGAGCCGGTGGGCAGCGGGTGAGCCACTGCTGGACGACGGCCCCGTCACCGTACGACAGGGCGCCGTAGTCGACCGTGGGATTCTGCAGGGTCACGCCGAGCATCGCGATCAGGGCGTCGGCGCGCCGCTGGAACCTCGAGTCCTCGCGCAGCGCGCCCGCCATCGCCCACATCGTGCGGAGGATGACCACCGCCGCGTCGACGCGGCCGGAGCGCAGCCGCTCGGTGTAGAGGCCGACCAGCGTCTCCAGCGGCGGCGGCGTCAGCCAGCGCGGGCCGTCGATGTCCGGCAGCGGCCGTGCGCGGTGGGACGACCACAGGCCGAGCATCTGCGCGTCGATACGCGCGTCGAAGACCGGAGCGGTGGCGCACCACAGCATGACGCCCCAGGTGACGGCGACCGTGCTCGGGACGTTGGAGGAGAACAGCCCCCACCAGTGCGGATAGTCGTGCGTCGGAAGGGCGGCGGCCGACTCGACGGTGGCGCGTACGCGGGAGGTGACCTCGGGCCGGATGCCGGCGTCGACGAAGGCCAGCGCGGGCGGCGGTGCGTACGCGAGGTCGGGGCCGGTCGGGACGACGTGCGGGGGGATCGGCGGCACGGGCATGCCCTGCTGGAGCGGGCGCGCGGACCTGCGGGTCAGGGCCAGCTGCGGTGGCGGGCAGAGGTGCCACTGGGCGTCGGCGGGGGTCAGGCGGTACCAGCGGCCCCAGGCGCCGAAGATCCACCACGAGCCGTCGGGAAGGGCGAGCACGCGGCCGGCGATGAGGTGCTGGCGCTGCTGTGGCGGTGCGCCGGCCCACCATCCGGAGGTGACCATGGCACGGGTGTCCCGCTCGGCCACCGCGAAGGGATCATGCGCGGCGGACGAGGGAACATCCCCATATGCCTGCCCCCAGACCATCACGCAATGGTAAACGGACCGCCAACGAGAAGGCGATCACGAGTAATTCTCAGATCCAGCGGGCCTCGCGGTGCACGCGGGCCTTCTCGACGTACGCGCCGGGCGTGTAGGCGAGTACGGCGCGGTCGTCGTCGGTCAGCTCCCGTACGACCTTGCCGGGTACGCCGGCGACGAGCACGCCGGAGGGGATGGTCTTTCCTGGGGGTACGACCGCGCCCGCGGCGACGAGCGAGCCGGCGCCGATCCGTGCGCCGCCGAGCACGATCGCGCCGATGCCGATGAGCGACCCGGTCTCGATGTGCGCGCCGTGCACCATCGCCTTGTGCCCGAGGCTCACGCGGTCCTCGAGCACGGCGGGCTCACCGGGGTCGGCGTGGAGGCAGGACAGGTCCTGGATGTTGCACTCCTCGCCGACGACGATCTCCTCGTCCTCGCCGCGCAGCACCGAGCCGTACCAGACGTTGGCGCGCGCCCCGAGCGCCACGCGGCCGACGACGACCGCGCCGGGCGCGACCCACGCCTCCGGGTGGATCTTCGGTTCGTGTTCGCCCAGCGCGCCAAGAAGGAAGTCAGCCACGATGGTCGAGTCTAGGAGCGACCGGCGGAGGACCGGCGATCCGGCCCCCGGCGCAGGGGGGGCTCGCCCGAAACATCGCCCCCGGATGGGCGGGTTCTGCCTCCTGAAACGGCCATTTGACGATATAAATCGTCTGCAAACCCCCGCCGCGCGACAACGGAGTGTCACCGATTCTTACCAGACGCCGCATTCCCCTTGCGCCAAGGGGTGGAAGCGTCGAGAGTCGTCCAGGACCTACCTTCAACCCCTTGGGCCTATGAGCAACGAAGCCGAGATTCTGCCAAACCTCCTTCGGGAGGAGTCGTTCGAGATCGTCATGCGCGGCTACAACCGCCGCCAGGTCGACGAATACATCGCCCGCACTCGTAATCAGATCCGCGAGCTCGAGGCACGGCTGTCCCGGGCCCTCGACGAGGTCGAGCGCACCCGCCGCGAGATGGCCGAGGTCCGTGAGAGCCGCCGGCCCACCGGTGACGACCTCAGCGAACGTCTCCGCCAGATCATCAACCTGGCAGAGGAAGAGGCTCAGTCGAAGCTGGGTGACGCCGACCAGAAGGTCAACCAGATCCGCCAGGATGCCGAGCGCGAGGCCAAGCGGGTCGTCGACGAGGCCCAGGGCAAGTCCGAGCGGACCATCGCCCAGGCGCAGGAGAACGCCAACCACATGATGGCGGCGGCCAAGCAGGAGTCCGACCGGATCCGGTCGAGCGCCAAGCAGGAGGCCGACCAGCTGCTCCTCGACACCCGCAACGAGGCCGAGCGCACCCTGACGAACGCCGAGCGCCGTTCGTCCGCCATCAACGAGGACGCCACGGAGCGGCTGACCCAGCTGACCCGGCAGCACTCGCAGGCGCTGGGACGGCTCAGCGAGATCAGTGAGACCCTCTCGGTGCTGTTGCGCGCCGAGGAGAGCGCCGGCCCGCTGGAGAAGATGGTCGAGGAGATCGCCCAGGCTCCCCGCCACGAACGCCAGGAGCAGCGCCCGGACCACCAGCCCGACGCCCCCCGCGCCCAGGCTCAGCCGCAGGGGCAGCACCCCCAGCCTCCGCAGCCGTCGTTCCCGCCGCAGCCCGCCCCGCCGCAGCCGCCCGGCCAGCCGCAGGGAGCGCACGCGATGCCGCCGGCGGGCCCGCCGGAGCAGCCGCGCGTGATCCAGATGCCGCCGGCCGGCGAACCCTCCGAGTGAACGAACGCCTCACCCCGGCGGCCGGAGGGCCGCCGGGGTGAGGCGTTCGCGCCGCGGGCGCACTAAGGTCTTGATTTCGTGGGAGCTGAACGACGTCGCCGCACGAGCACGGGCACGGTGCGCCCGATCCGTTACATGGGCGACCCCGTGCTGCGCGCCGAGAGCGACAAGGTCACGGCGTTCGACGCCGACCTGAAGCGGCTGATCGATGACATGTTCGCCTCGATGTACGCCGCCGACGGCGCCGGTCTCGCCGCGAACCAGATCGGGGTGTCGCTCCAGGTCTTCGTCTACGACTGCAGCGACGACGCCGGACGGCGCCACGTCGGGCACCTGGTCAACCCCACGCTCGTCACGGCCGACGGTGAGCTGCTCGATGACGACGAGGGCTGCCTGTCGCTGCCCGGACTGCGGTTCGCCACCCCACGGTACGCGCACGCCGTGGTCGAGGGCGTGGACATGACCGGCGGGCCGCTGCGGGTCGAGGGCACCGGCTACTTCGCGCGCTGTCTCCAGCACGAGTCCGGGCATCTGAAGGGCCGGCTGTACGTCGACACGCTCAAGGGCGCCACCCGCAAGGAGGCGCTGCGCGCCGTGCGCTCGGCGACCTGGAGCTCGTGAGACTCAGTCGTCGAACCGGCCCGAACGGCCGCGTTTGATCTCGCCGCGACGGCGTTTGTTCTCCAGGCGGCGGGCCTGCACCCGGCGGCTCGGCTTGGTCGGGCGGCGGCTCTTGGGCGGCGGCGCGGTCGCCTCGCCGAGCAGCGCCGCCAGACGCACCTTGGCCGCCTCGCGGTTGCGCAGCTGGGAGCGGTGCTCCTCGGCGCGGACGGTGAGCACTCCGTTGACCAGCCGCCCGCCGAGGCGCTCCAGCGCCCGTTCCCGGTACCGCTCCGGCAGCGCGGTCGAGCCCGCCACGTCGAAGGACAGCTCGGCGGCGGTGTCACTCGTGTTGACGTGCTGTCCGCCCGGCCCCGACGAACGCGAGAAACGCCAGCTCAGCTCGGAGTCGGGGATGACCACCGAGCCGCGGACTCGTACTGGACCGGACATAGGGCCGATTATCCCCAGTCCGCGACCTGGATGTCGTCCGATTTTCACGCGCCGTCGCGCTCTGGCGGCCCAAGCAAGTGGTTACTTACAATGAGGCCATGTCTCCCGATCACGACGATCTCGCGACCGATGACGTGGCGGCCGACCGCGCCGGCCTCTTCCGCGACGACGACCTGATCCGCGTGATCGGCCGCGAGGGGTTCCTCATCGCGGCGGGCGGCGCGGCCTCGCTGCTCCAGACCGCCCATCCGAAGATCGCCCAGGGCGTCTTCGACCACAGCTACACCGCCGAGGATCCGCTCGGCCGCCTGCGCGGCACGATGCAGTGGGTGTACGCGGTCGGCTTCGGCACCCGTACCGAGGCGGAGCGGCTCAGCCGGATCGTCCGCGGCATGCACGACCGCGTCACCGGGCCCGGCTACACGGCAGGCGACCCGGAGCTTCAGGTGTGGGTGGCCGCGACGCTCTTCGCCACGGCCGTGCACGCGTACGAGCTGCTCTTCCGCCGTCTCTCCGACGACGAGCGGGCGGCCTACTACGAGCAGACCAAGGTCTACGCCACCATCCTCGGCTGCCCGTACGCCATGATGCCGGCGACCTACCAGGACTTCCGGGAGTACTACGCCAGGACGCTCGCGTCCCTGCGGATCAGCGACGCGTCGCGGGCCATCGCCCACCAGGTGCTGCATCCGAGGCTGAGGGGCGGCGTGCTGAACGAGCCCGGGCTGGCCACGATCCGCCTCATCACCGCCGGGCTGATGCCGGAGCCGATCCGCCGGCAGTACGGCTGGCGCTGGAACCGGGCGCGGCAGGCCCGTTTCCACCTGCTGATGGCCGCCCTACGGCTCGCGTACCCGCGCCTGCCGCTGCGCGTCCGCACCTTCCCGCGCGACCACTACCTGAGGGACCTGCGCCGGCGCATGCCCGGGAACGCCTGAGGGCGGCCCGGAAAAGGGGCCGCCCTCAGACAGGAACCTTACTCGCCGGACCAGGACGGACGGCGCTTCTCCGCGAACGCGGCGGCGCCCTCCATCGCGTCCTTGGACCCGAAGACCGGGTTGATGATCTCGCCCTGCTTCGCGAACTGCTCCGCGGTGTCCCAGTCGGGCGACTCGACGATGACGCGCTTGGTGGCCGCGAGGGCGAGCGGCGCGTTCTCAGCGATCTTGGCGGCCAGCTCGCGCGCCGCGGACAGGGCCTCGCCCGGCTCCGCGATCCGGTTGACGAGGCCGAGCTCGGCCAGCCGGGACGCCGGGTAGTGGTCGCCGCTCAGCGCCAGCTCCATCGCGGCGTGGTACGGGATCCGCCGCGGCAGGCGCAGCAGGCCGCCCGCGCCGGCGACGAGACCGCGCTTGACCTCCGGCAGCCCGAACTTCGCCTCCGAGGACGCGACGATCAGGTCGCACGCCAGGGCCAGCTCGAACCCGCCCGCCAGGGCGTACCCCTCGACGGCGGCGATGATCGGCTTGGCCGGCGGACGCTCGACGATGCCGCCGAAGCCACGGCCCTCGGCGAGAGGGCTGTCCCCGGTCAGGAAGCCCTTGAGGTCCATGCCGGCGCTGAACGTGCCGCCCGCGCCGGTCAGCACGAGAACGGACACGTCCTTGCGCGCGTCGAACTCGTCGAGCGCACCCGCGATGCCCTTGGCGACCGCGCCGTTGACGGCGTTCCTGGCCTCGGGGCGGTTGATCGTGATGACGGCGACGCCGTCGCCGACCTCGGTCAGAACTGCATCCGACATGGCCTATGACCTCACTTGGGCTGGAAGCGGATACCGCCGTCGAAGCGGATGGTCTCGGCGTTGACGTAGTCGTTCTCGACCAGCGAGCGCACCAGGTGGGCGAACTCCGACGCCCGGCCCATGCGCTTGGGGAACACCACCGGCGCGGCGAGCTTCTTCTTGAACTCCTCGGCCTGCTCGCCCTGCCCGTAGATCGGCGTGTCGATGATGCCCGGGCAGATGGTGTTCACGCGGACGCCGATGGCGGCGAGGTCGCGTGCGGCGGGCACGGTCATGCCGATGATGCCGCCCTTGGAGGCGGAGTAGGCGACCTGCCCGGTCTGGCCCTCGATGCCGGCGACGGACGCGGTGTTGATGACCACGCCGCGGGTGCCCCACTCGTCGATCGGCTCCGTCTTGGCGATCGCCGCGGCGCCGATGCGCATGCCGTTGAAGGTGCCGATGAGGTTCACCGCGATGACCTTCTGGTACGACGCGAGGTCGTGCGGCGAGCCGTCCCGGCCGACGGTCCGCGACGCCCACCCGATGCCGGCGCTGTTCACCACGACGCGCAGCGGCGCACCGGTGGCGACGGCGGCGTCGACGGCGGCCTGGACCTGAGTCTCGTCGGAGACGTCCACCTTGACGAACACGCCGCCGAGCTCGTCGGCGATGGCCTTGCCGCGGTCCTCGTTGAGGTCGGCGATGACTACCTTGGCGCCATGTTCGGCCAGGTCGCGCGCGGTGGCCTCACCCAGCCCGCTCGCGCCGCCGGTGACGATGGCTGCAGCTCCGTTGACATCCATAAGCAGGAGGTTACCGGAGCGGACCGAATCGTATTCTGGTGACCTCGATCACTCGGTCGCTCAGTCGACGACGCGGACGTCCGGGGGGTGCCCGTTCCAGGTCGCGAACAAACTGGAGGTCCGGACGCCGTTGGAGAAGTCGACCCGCAGCCATCCGTCGCCGCGCCAGGTCTGCATCTCGTATCCGGGGTTCGGGGTGGCCGAGACGAGACGCGCCGCCGTCGCCGTCGCCGTCAGCACGACCTTGCCCCCGCGGATGACATAGGTACGGTCGCGCGGCGTCGGCGAGGGGGTCGGCGACGATGTCGCGACGGTGGAGGAGCCGGAGTCGGCGGGCGGCGAGGTGCTCACCGGCGGCGGGTTCACGGGGCGCTGCTCGCCGACGATGGGCCGGGTGGCGGGCGGTTCGCCGAAGACCGCGTTGTGCAGCACCGGGCGGGCGCCGAACCAGACGAGCAGCATGGCGAGCGTGGTCGCTCCACCCCAGAGGGTCACATAGGTCATCACACGCCGCACCGGTGCCATGATGCCCCTTAGGCTACGGAATATGGCGAATGTACTAGTCGTCGAAGACGACCAGTTCGTACGCTCTGCACTCATCCGTGAGCTCACCGAGCGCTCCTACACCGTCCGCAGCGCGAGCACGGCGCTCGACGCCCTGCGCGAGGTGTCGCAGGACGCGCCGGACGTCGTGGTCCTCGACCTCGGGTTACCGGATCTGGACGGGGCCGAGGCACTGAAGATGCTGCGCGCGGTCTCCGACGTGCCCGTGGTCGTGGCGACCGCCCGCGACGACGAGACCGAGGTCGTCCGGCTGCTCAACGCGGGCGCCGACGACTATCTCGTCAAGCCCTTCTCCCCCGAGCACCTGATCGCCCGGCTGTCCGCCGTCCTGCGCCGTGCCCGTGGCCGGTCCGCTCCCCCGCGTACCTGTCAGGTGGGCGGGCTGCGGGTCGACCTCGAGGCGCGCGAGGCGTTCCTGGACGGCGCGCCGCTCGACCTGACCCGCCGGGAGTTCGACCTGCTCGCCCATCTGGCGTTCCGCGCCGGTCAGGTGGTCTCCCGGCGTGAGCTGCTCACCGAGGTGTGGCGCCAGTCGTACGGCGACGACCAGACGATCGACGTCCACCTGTCGTGGCTGCGCCGTAAGCTCGGCGAGACCGCGTCCCGGCCTCGCTACCTGCACACCGTCCGCGGCGTCGGCGTGAAGCTGCTGCCTCCCGGCTGAGCCCGTGGCGAGCATCGGATGAGCCGCCCATGAGCGAGCGGATCAACAAACACGCGCCCGTGCTCTCTCCTTCCCGACGACGGAGGTCTCATGAGACGGTCCCTCGCCTTCGTGTCGGCCGCCGTCACCTCGATGGTCGCGCTCGCCTTCCTCGTACCGCTCGGGCTCATGGTGCGGGAGATCGCCCGCGACCGCGCGCTCACCGACGCCGAACGGCAGGCGGGCTCGCTCGCCCCCGCCCTGGCCATCTCCACGGACCGCACCGCGGTCGAACGCGCGGTCGCGAGCATCCAGGCCGGAGAGGCCGGCCGGGTGGCCGTGCACCTGCCCGGCCAGGCCACGATCGGCACCACACACGCGCGGCGAGCGGACCTGCGGACCGCCATGGCCCGGGGCCGGTCGTTCTCGGCGCGCGCGGCCGGCGGGTACGTGCTGCTCCAGCCGGTCGCCCTGGACAAGGGCCGGACGACGGTGGTCGAGGTGTACCTGCCGAAGGAGGACCTGTCGCGCGGGGTGCGGTCGGCCTGGATCGTCCTCAGCGGCGTGGCCGCCGCGCTCGTCGTCGGCTCCGTGATCGTCGCCGACCGGCTGGCCGCCCGCGTCGTCGGCTCCGCTCGTACCCTCGCCAAGGCGGCCACGATCCTCGGCGGCGGAGACCTGCGAACCCGGATCGACCCGCAGGGACCACCCGAGCTGCGCGAGGCGGGCCGGGCCTTCAACACCATGGCCGACCGGGTCGAGGCGCTGCTCGCCGCCGAACGAGAGCTGGTCGCCGACCTCTCCCACCGGCTGCGCACCCCGCTCACCGCGATGCGCCTGAACGCCGCCGCGCTCGGCCCCGAACCGGCGGCCGAGCAGACCCGCCTGGCGGTCCAGCGCCTGGAGGAGGAGGTCGACCAGATCATCGGCGCCGCGCGCAGGCCCAAGCGGCAGCGTCCGCTGTGCGACGCCGCCGAGGTCCTGCGCGACCGGATGGCCTTCTGGTCGGCCCTGGCCGAGGACCAGAACCGTGACTGCGAGCTGGTCGGCGCCGAGCATCCGGTCCCGGTCCCGGTCGCCCGAAGTGAGCTCAGCGCCGTGCTGGACTCCCTCCTCGGCAACGTGTTCCGGCACACGCCCCAGGGCACGGCGTTCGTGGTGACGCTGTACGAGGGCGTCGGCCGGGTCGTCATCCTCGTCGCCGACGCGGGTCCGGGGATCGACGACTCCGACACGGCCCTGCGACGGGGCGCCAGCGGCGGCGGCTCGACCGGGCTGGGGCTCGACATCGCACGCCGCATGGCCGAGACGGCAGGCGGTGACGTGCGCATCGACCGCTCGACGCTCGGCGGCGCCCAGATCCAGATCTGGCTCCCGACGGCGGGCGCGCGGCGGCCCTGAGCCGGCGTCCGTATGGCTCACTTAGCTCCTCCTTAAGCGGACCTTAAGCACGCGGACGAAGGCCGCCGACGGCCCTAACGTGAGGGGCGTTCACAAGGGTGTCCACATCCGGGGAGGTGCGTCGGCGATGAACCCCCCTCGGGCAACGCCAACCCGCCAGGGCGTTCGCCGCGTCATCGCCGACGCACCTCACGGTGACCGCATGACTCCCCGAGCCAACCCGGATACCCGCCCGGGGCGGGCCGTGCGCCGACCCACGCACGGCCCGCCCCCTCGAACTCCCTCTCGCGTGGTCGCGGAACCGGCACCGCGGCGCGCGCCCGGGATCAGGAGACGGTGACCGTCGGATCGGCGGTTCCGTAGAGGTCGAAGAACTCACGGGCGGCGCGGCAGGACCGGTGGCCGGTCAGCGCCAGGGCGAGGCGGGTGAGATCCGATCGGACCCGCTCCGAACGGAGGCCGCGCGAGAGCGTGAGGGCCCGCGTCGCGGTGTGGCAGGCCTGCTCCACCTCCCCGGCGAGCAGGTGGGCGCGGGCGATCCGGATGAGGTAGATCGCGTGGTCGCGCGGGAAGTCCTCGGCGGAGTGCCCCTTGCGCAGCGCCGTGTCGAAGGAGTCCAGTGCCTCCCGCGGCCGGCCGAGGCTGAGCGCCGAGGACGCCGCGATCATCTCCAGCTCGCTCTCGGTCATCCAGTAGAGCCAGGCCGGGTCGTCATCGCGTGGTCCGAGCGCGTGCTGCCGGCGAGCCTCGTCGAGGTCGCGAAGGCACGCGGCGAGCCCGTGGGAGGTCCTGGAGTGGGCACGGGCCCTGCGGCTGTGGAGCATCGCCCGCAGCCGAGGCGTGGCGCGTCCCTCGCAACGGTCCAACGCGATGCTGACGAGCTTCACGGCGTCGTCGGCGTCGCCCTCCGAGTAGGCCTGGATGGCCATGAACGCGAGTGCGTTGGCTCCGGCCATCGCGTCACCGGCCATGGCCGAGGCGCGCAGCGCCGTCACGTAATAGGACTGAGCGGCCGAATGCAGGCCTGAGTCGAAATACAACCACCCGCAGATTCTCGCCGCTTCACCGAGTGCCGAAAAAAGGCAGCGTCCCGTCGCGTCGTCATAGGTGGCATCGCGGGCGATGGAGCCGAGCACGTCGAAATTCGCCAACGCGATGCGCCGGGTCATCTCTCCGCCGAGAACGTCGTCGAGACGGCCGATCCGAAACAGCGGCTCGGCGAATGCGCCGATCATGTCGCGGGTGACATGCCCCCGTCCCGCCCGCATCACGCGGACGGGCTCCGACAGCGCGACGGACCATTCGCCGACGATCGTGTCGAGGGTGGAGCCGGCGGCCCATGGCGACTGCCGGCGGTCGGACGACCGGGCCTGCGCCGAGCCGGGGAGCGAGCCGAGCGTGCCGTCCAGGTTCCACGGCGCCCGCAGCAGCGCCCGGTCGGCGGGGAAGGCCAGCAACAGCCAGGACGGCCAGCCCAGGTCGTACACGGCGTCCTCCGGGACACCGTGGAGATCGGCCATGGCGAGCTGGGCCGAAAGCTGAGGCGTGGAGGCGCCGGACTCCCAGCGGATGACCTTCTCCCTCCGTATCGCCATCGCGCCGAATCCGAGGGCCTGGTGCCGGCGATTCACCTGGTTGAGGTATTCCACCGCGGACAATCCACCCAACGCGGCACGAAGCGCGGTCAGCGAGTGACGGTAGGTGGGATCGACCATGTCACAGGGCTCCCTTCGGCCACGGTGATTCGACGGCATCACAGTATGTCACCACAAGCATCCCCACCGTAACGAGGCAACGCGACGCAACATCCGCCTTGTGGATTTTTATTTCGTGACGTGCTGACATGTTGTCCGTTGGCCGGATATTCGCACCGGGAGCGAAAACGGCACCGCCCCGTTTCTTCCGTGTTCCGCCGTTGAAACAGGCCTACACCGAAATCCGAATCACGCCTGCCGTACCTGCGCCGGGAAAGGTAATCGACTGAATGAAAGAGTCACAGCCCGGGACGGCGGGCCGCTTCCACTTCACGCATTCGGCGCTATACCGCTGCGGCGCGGCGGCCGCGGAGAACCGGTGGGCGGTCCTTTCCGTCTGGGGTTTTCTCGCGCTGGCCGCACTCGCGCTCTTGCCCTCGCTGCTGCACTCGCTCGGCTCTCCTCCGCTCAGCGTCCGCGGCGCCGAGTCCGCCCGTACGACCAGGGCGCTCCAGCGGGACATGCCGGTGCTGGGCACCGAGCAGTTGCTGCTCGTCTTCCACTCCGACCGGCTGACGGCCGGCGAGCCGGCCTACCGGTCGACGGTGGACAGCACCCAGGAGACGCTGATGCGGCAGCCCGGTGTGATCATCACCAAGGCGTTCCCGGCCGCCGGCGCCGACGTCTCGGCTCCCCATCCGGTCGGCCTGTTCGAGGTGCGCGGGCTGTCCTACCGGGATCCCCACAACAGCTACGTGTTCGTCTCGACGTACGGCGACGACCGGGAGCGGCTCGACCGCTACCCGGCACAGCGCGCGGCGGTGGAGCGGGCGGCCCGGCAGGCCTCGGGCGGGCGGGTTTCGGCCTTCCTCGTCGGCGAGACCCCGGTGAACGCCGATGTCAGGAGCCTGGAGATCTCCTCCGTCCGCGTCGTCGAGGGCGTGGCCGTGGTCCTGTCGTTCCTCGTGCTGTGGATCGGGCTGGGCGCGCTGGGCGCCGCCGCCCTGACCCTGGTGCTGTCCGCCGCGACGATCCTCACGGCCCTCGGCGTCATCCGTGTCCTGGCCCAGGTGACGACGTTCGACGTCTTCGTGCTGACGGCGGTGTCGGTCGTCGGCCTGGGGATCGGCATCGACTACGCACTGCTCATCGTCAGCCGCTTCCGTGAGGAGGTCGCGGCCGCACCGGCGGCACGGCGCGGCGGTGCCGACTGCGCGCGAGCCGCGGGCATCGCGGTCGCGACGGCGG
>NZ_JBHLZP010000236.1:649-13125 GCF_042429965.1 Actinoallomurus acaciae | reverse complement strand
GGTCGCGGGCCGCGCTGCCGCTCACCGCCGTCGCCGAGGCCGCCGCCCTGGCCCGCGCCACGGCACGGCGCTCCCTGATCACGTTGGCGCACCTCGGCTACGTGGTCGCCGAGGACGGCCTGTTCCGGCTGACGCCGCGCGTGTTGGACCTGGGCTTCGCCCGCCTGTCGGCGCTGACGCTGCCGGAGATCGCCCAGCCTCACCTCGCCTCCCTGGTCGCGAGGGTGCACGACTCGGCGTCCATGGCCGTTCTGGTGGGCGATGACATCCAGTACGTGGCCCGCGTTCCCACCGTCCGGATCATGAGCGTCGACATCACGCTGGGGACGAGGTTTCCCGCGCACGCGACGTCGATGGGACGTGTCCTGCTCGCCGGTCTGCCGTCACGTGAGCGCGGGGAGCGCCTGCGGCGGGCGGACCTGCGGCCGCTGACCCCCCGTACCGTCACCTCGGCCGCGCGGCTCGACGCGATTCTCGACCAGGCCGACCGCGACGGTCACGCCCTGGTGGAGGAGGAGCTGGAGGAGGGCCTGCGGTCCATCGCCGTCCCGGTCCGCGACCGCGACGGCCGGGTGGTCGCCGCCATCAACGTCTCGATGCACGCCGGCCGGCTCACAGCCGGGCAGGCCCGTGAGTCCCTCCTCCCGCCCCTCCGCGACACGGCGGCGCGCATCGAGCGGGACCTGCACGTGGCCGGGCGCCACCTCAAGATCCGTACCTCCTGAGAGAGATCCGGCGCGGCCGTACCGGGAGAGACGCGCGCTGTCCGGCGCCCGCCGCGGCGTTCGTAGGATCAATTACCACTTAGGCGCAATCGTCCCGGTCAGCGGCTTGGGCCGCCCCTATGCTGCGGAGCGCTTACGGCACCCGGGGTGAACGGCAAGACATGAGATCGGAGCGGCCGTGCACGACTTCTTCCATACGTTCTTCGACTGGTCGGAGATCGCCGGTGCGCTGCCGTCACTCCTCGGCGAGGGGCTGCGGAACACTCTCCTGATCGCGGTGCTGGCGATCGTCTTCGGCCTGGTCTGCGGCATGCTGCTGGCGGTTCTGCTGCTGTCGCGCCGGCGGCTGGTCCGGCTCCCGGCCCGGATCTACGTGGACGTGTTCCGCGGGCTGCCCGCGATCGTGACGGTGAGCCTGATCGGCCTTGGACTGCCGGCGGCGGGCATCCGGCCGTTCGGGCGCGGCCCGCTCGGGTACGCGGTGGTCGCCGTCGGCCTGATCTCCGCGGCGTACTGCGCGGAGATCTTCCGCGCGGGCATCCAGGCGGTGCCCGCCGGGCAGATGCAGGCGGGCCGCAGCCTCGGGATGTCCTACCTGAAGACGATGCGGCTCGTCATCGTGCCGCAGGGCGTCCGCAACGTGCTGCCCGCGCTGACCGGCCAGTTCATCGTGGACGTCAAGGAGAGCTCCCTGGTCTACCTGCTGGGCCTCGGCGTCGGTCAGCGCGAGCTGTACTTCATCGCGCAGGAGCGCCAGGCCGCCAGCTACAACGCGTCCTCGCTGGTCGCCGCGGGCCTCTGCTACCTCGTCATCACCATTCCGCTGACGTACTTCGTCAACTGGCTCGACCGCCGGATGCGGGAGGGCCGACCCGCACCGGCGGGCGCGGACGAGCCACGTCCCGAACCCGCACTCGCGGAAGGATGAGCATGACGCCTGTTTCCCCCGACGAGCGTAACCCGACCAACCAGCCCCGACCGACCTCCCGGCCCACCCCGACCAACCAGCCCCGACCGACCTCCCGGCCCACCCCGACCAACCAGCCCGCCTCCCCGCCCACTCCGGCCGACCTCCCGGTCGGTGCGGGCTCGGCGATCAGTGTGCGGGGCCTGCGCAAGTCCTACGGCCGCGACGAGGTGCTGCGCGGCGTCACGTTCGACGTGGCGCCCAGTGAGGTGCTGTGCGTGCTCGGTCCCTCGGGGTCGGGCAAGTCGACCATGCTCAAGTGCCTCAACCTGCTGGAGGCCCCCACCGCGGGCAGCGTCACGGTCGGCGGTGTGACCCTCACCGACCCCGGCGTGGACATCGACGCCGCGCGGACCCGGATCGGCATGGTGTTCCAGCACTTCAACCTCTTCGGCCACCTCACCGCGCTGGACAACGTCACCCTCGCGCTCCGGCACGTCAAGGGGATCTCCAAGGCCGAGGCGAAGGAGATCGCGTACGCCCAGCTCGGACGGCTCGGCCTCGGCGACGTGGCCCGTCACCGGCCCGCGAACCTGTCCGGCGGGCAGCAGCAGCGGGTGGCGATCGCGCGGAGCCTGGCGATGCGTCCCGAGGTGATGCTGTTCGACGAGGCGACCTCCGCACTCGACCCCGAGCTGGTCAAAGAGGTGCTGGCGGTAATGCGCGAGCTGGCCGGATCCGGCATGACCATGGTCGTGGTCACCCACGAGATCGGCTTCGCCCGGGAGGCCGCCGACCGTGTGATCTTCATGGACGAGGGGCTGATCGCCGAGGACGGCGAGGCCCGCGCGCTCCTCGACGACCCTCCGGGCGCCCGCTTCCGCGAGTTCCTCGCACAGGTCCTTTGAGTCCCCCACCTCCGAAGGAAGAACAATGATCAGAACCCGGGTCCTCGCGGTCGGCGTGGCCGCCGCCCTGTCCCTCACCGCCTGCGGCGGCGGATCCTCCAAGGACGACCCGTACGGCCTGGAGACCGCGGGCACCATCGAGGCGGCCGTCTCCACCGACCAGCCCCCGTTCGCCAGCGCGTCCAAGGGCGGCGCCCCGCAGGGGTTCATCGTCGACATCACGGACGAGGTCGCCCGGCGGCTCAAGCTCAAGGTGAGCTACAAGGCCAGCACGGTCCCCGCCGCGCTGCAGGGCCTGACCTCGGGACAGTACGACCTCGCCGCCAGCGGGCTCGGCGTCACGGCCGAACGCCAGAGGCAGGTCTCCTTCACCAAGGCCCTGTACTGGAGCACCACCGCCGTCGTCACGCGGACGGACGAGAGCGCCTCCCAGGTCACGGCCTTCGGCGGCAAGAAGGTCGGCGTCGTGACCGGCACCGTGCAGGAGACGTTCATCGAGCAGCGGATGACCGGCGCCAAGGAGATCAAGTTCTCCAACCAGAACGCCGCCGTCTCGCAGCTGCTGTCGGGCAACCTCGACGCGTTCGTGGTCGGCGGCCCGGACGCCGAGGCCTACCTCAAGCAGTACAAGAAGTTGAAGATCGCGATCTCCGCCCCGGTCGACCACCCGACCTCGATGGCGGTGCAGAAGAAGAACACCAGGCTGCTCCAGGCGATCGACGCGCAGGTCGGCGCGATGGTCGGCGACGGCACGTTCCTGCGGATCTACAAGAAGTGGTTCACCGAGGCGCCGGCGGACGGCCTCGTCTCCGCGTGGCCCGCGCTGAAGAGCCAGCTGGGGAGCTGAGCCGAGGACATGACATCGGTGAACACGGAGCCGGCGGCGGATCGGATCCCGCTGCCGGACGGGGGCTCGGTGTGGCGGCGGGTCGTACGGACCCCGGCGCGCGACGGCGTCGAACTGGTGGCGGATCTCTACACCACCGGTTCACGGCCGGAACGGCGCCCGGTGCTCCTGGAGCGCACGCCGTACGGGCGGCGGGCCCGTCGCGAGTCGGACGGTCTCGGCCGCGACGGCCGGCCGATCATGCCGGACGAGTCCGCCGCCTACTTCGCCCGGCAGGGGTTCAACGTCGTACGGCAGGACTGCCGGGGGCGCGGGGACTCCGGTGGCACGTTCGTGAAGTACCTCGGCGAGGCCGCGGACGGCTACGACACCGTGGAGTGGATCGCCGCGCAGGACTGGTGCGACGGCCGGGTCGCCACCGCCGGCGTCTCCTATTCCGCGCACGCGCAGACCGCGCTCGCGGCGCTGTCCCCGGCCCACCTCGCGGCGATGTTCGTCGACTCCGGCGGGTTCGCCAGCGCGTACGAGGCGGGGATCCGCATGGGCGGCGCCTTCGAGCTCAAGCAGGCCACGTGGGCGTACCGGCACGCGCTGGGCAGCCTCACCGCCCAGCGCGACCCGGTCGTGGCCGCCGCCCTGCGGTCACAGGACCTGCGCGCCTGGTTCCACGCCATGCCCTGGCGGCGCGGCGCGTCGCCGCTCCGGGCGACGCCGGAGTACGAGGACTACCTGCTGCACCAGTGGGAACGCGGCGCGTTCGACGAGTTCTGGCAGCAGCTGGGGCTGTTCGGCCGTGGTTACTACGACCGGTTCCCGGACGTGCCGAGCCTGCACATGGTGAGCTGGTACGACCCGTACGTCCGGACGGCCGTGGAGAACTTCCAGCGGCTCGGCGCGGTCAAGTCCAGTCCCGCGTACCTCGTCATCGGGCCGTGGACCCACGGCGCGCGCAGCGTCCGCCACTCCGGGGACGTCGACTTCGGCCCCGAGGCGACGCTCGACGGCAACCTCGCCGCCGACTACCTGGACTTCCGTGGCCGCTGGTTCGCCCGGCACCTCGGCGTACGGCCGGATGACACCGAGGCTCCGGAGGAGGACCCGCCCGTCCGGTACTTCGTGATGGGCGGTGGCGGCGGGCGGCGGACCGCCGAAGGGCGCCTCGACCACGGGGGGCGCTGGCGTACGGCCGGAGACTGGCCGCCGCCCGAGTCCACGCCGCTCCGGCTGTACCTGCGGCAGCGGGGGGACCTGAGCACCGAGCCGCCGGCCGAGGGCGCCGACGACCGGCTGGAGTACGACTTCGACCCCGCGCACCCGGTACCGACGATCGGCGGGCAGATCACCTCGGGTGAGCCCGTCATGGTGGGCGGGGCGTTCGACCAGACGCCGACGGAGGAGACCTTCGGCTGCGAGCCGCCGTACCTCCCGTTGGCGAGCCGCCCGGACGTGCTGGTCTTCCAGAGCGAGCCCCTCGAACGGGACGTCGTGCTGGCGGGTCCGGTGGAGGTGCGGCTGTCGGTGTCGTCGAGCGCGCCCGACACCGACTTCACGGTCCGGCTGATCGACGTGCACCCGCCGAACGACGACTATCCCAACGGCTACGCGATGAACCTCACCGACGGGATCCTGCGCTGCCGTTACCGCGACTCCTACACGGAGCCGTCGCCGATGCGGCCGGGCGAGGTGTACGCGATCACCGTGCCGGCTCCGGACACCGCCAACCTCTTCGCGGCGGGGCACCGGATCCGGCTGGACGTCTCCTCCAGCAACTTCCCGCGCTTCGACGTCAACCCGGGAACGGGCGGGTCGGAGGCCACGGAGCGGCGGCGCGTGGTGGCGGTCAACACCGTCCACCTCTCCCCCGAGCACCCCTCGTGGCTGCGGGTGCACGTCCTGCCGGAGTGATCGGGGCCGCGCCCTAATATGCAGGCGTGGTGGTAACGCTCGACGTCGATGAGGCTCTGCCCGTGCACTTCACGGCCGGAGCCTCACCGATGTCCGAGCTGCTGGCCTGCCTGCACGCGCTGGCCGAGCCCGAGCACCACCCGGAGTCGAGGGCGTGGCTGGCGTCGGTGCGCGAGCGCATCCCCGACTCCCTCGTCCAGCGGCTGAACCAGTACGCCCCGCTGTGGGCGCGGTACCGCTGCCGGCTGCTGTTCCCGCTGCGCGGGCCGCTGGACCGCGATCTGCCCGCCGAGCTGCACACCCTGGCAGCCTATGCCCAGCCGATGTTCGTCTCGCTCGCGGCGAGCGGCATCCGTGGAACGTCCTTCGAGGGGATCGACGACCTGCACGACGCCGCCCGGCAGCGGGCGTTCATCAAGGCCAGCGAGCGCCGGTCCTTCTCGCGCGGCGAGCTCGCCCGTGCCCTGATCGATGACCCCGAGGCGTTCCGCGCCGGGCTGGTCGAGACGCTCGAACGCTGTGCGGACACCTTCTTCGAGGCCGAGTGGCGGCGCGTCGGCCCGCATCTGAAGGACACGGCGGCACGGGTGCGCGGCCAGCTGCGCCGGGACCCGCCGGCCACCGTCCTGGCCTCGGTCACGCCGACCGCGAGCGTCACCGAGCGGCCGGCGCGCGTCCGCTACGACAAGCTGCAGTCGGCGTTCGGAAAGGTCAGCGACCACGGGTGCTTCCTCGTCCCCACCCTGCACGGCTGGCCGCACCTCATTCTCAAGCTGGACCCCGGCCTGCCGTTCGTCGTGCACTTCGTGGGCGGCGACTGGGAGCAGCGACCGGCGGTCCCGCAGTCCCTGATCCGCGACCGGCTCGCCGCCATCGCCGAGCCCGGCCGCTTCGAGATGTGCCGTCACCTGCTCGGCGAGCCGATCACGACGTCCGAGCTGGCGGTCCGAATGGGCATCTCCGAGCCTCAGGTATCCCGGCATCTCAAGCGCCTGCGCCAGGTCGGCCTGGTCACCTCCCGCCGCGAGGGCCGGATGATCTACCATCGCCTGCACGCCCAGCTGCTTCTGGGGCTCGGGTCCGACGTACTGACGACGATCATGCGCTGAGCCCGGGGGAACGATCGCCCCACACGCACAAGACGGCGATTTCCACCGCTCTCCGCCCTGCTGGACGAGCGAATCGCCGGGCGGCGAGTACATTGAGTTATGCCCTCGGGCCTGGCCTCGTTCGTGGGCCGCTGGAACCGCCGCCCTCCCCTGCTGCTGGGGATCGTGGTCGCGATCCTGTGCGTCGTCCTTGAAACGCTTCTCGCCCGGCTTCTCACGCAGATCACGCCCGCGCGGTCGCTGGGCGTCGTATATCTGCTGGGCATCGTCGCGGTGGCGGCCGTCTGGGGCCTGTGGCTCGGGATGGCGACCGCGGTCATCAGCACCCTGGCCCTGGACTACTTCCTCACCCCTCCGCAGGGGAGCCTGACCCTGGGCAAGGCCGAGGACTGGACCGTGCTCGCGGTCTTCTTCGGGGTCACGCTGCTGGCCGGTTCGATCTCCCGGCTGGCCCGGTCGCTGGCCGTCGAGATCGACGCTCGCGGGGAGGCGGACCTGGCCGCCGACATGGCGCGTGCTCTCCTGCAGACGCCGGACCTCAAGGCCGCGGAACCGGCTGCCGCCCGGCTCCTCTCCCAGGCGCTCGGGCTTCCGTACGCGGCGATCAAGCGCGGTGCCGTCTCCGGCGATGGACGGCTCGTGGCGTTCCCGCTGCACGACCGCGGCGTCCCGGCGGCCTCGCTCCTCGTCCCCGCCGGCCTGCCGAGGTCGACGGTGCGGCGTCTCCGGGAGCGGGTGGTGCCGTCCCTGGAGATCACGCTGCAGGCGGCGCGGGAACGTGAGCGGGCCGCGGCCCAGCAGGTCGCGCTGCGGCGCCTGGCGACGCTCGTCGCCCAGGAGGCCCCGCCGGAGCAGGTCTTCGGCGCGGTCGCCCGCGAGGTGGGACAGCTCCTGGAGGCTCCCCATGCCGCGGTGATCCGGTACGAGCCCGGTGGGACGGCGTCCAATGTCGGAATCTGGGACCGGGACTCGGCCGCCGCGACGCCGCCGAGGGGCCGCTGGCCGCTGGAGCCCGGCAGTGCCGCGGAACTGGTGGCGCGGACGGGTGAGGCGGGACGGGTGGAACCCGTGAGCGTCCCGGTGCTCGCCGGCGAGTTCGCCACCTCGCTACGGGAGAGGGGGGCCACGTCCGCCGTCGGCTGCCCCGTCACGGTCGGCGGGCGCCTGTGGGGCGCGGTGATCGTCGTCTCGGCGCCCGAGCCGCTGCCCGAGGACGCCGAAAGCCGCATGCGCGACTTCATCGACCTGCTGGTCACCGCCATCGTGAACGCCGAGAGCCACGCGGCGCTGGAGGCCTCACGGGCCCGGGTGCTCGCCGCGGCCGACGCGACCCGGCGGCTGATCGAACGTGATCTTCACGAGGGGGTCCAGCAACATCTGGTCGCGCTCCTGCTCGAACTGCGCTCCACGACGGCCACGCCGCCGACCCGCCCGGACGAGGTGAACGGAGTGCTGCGCCGCACGGTGCGCACCTTGGACGAGGCGCTGGAGGACCTGCGGGGACTCGCCCGGGGGCTCCATCCGGCACTGCTGTCCAGACAGGGGCTCGGGCCGGCGATCAAGGCGCTCGCGCGCTGCTCCCCGGTCCCGGTCGAGCTCAACATCCGCGTCGGCCGGGTCGCCGAGCGGAGCGAGGTGACCGCCTACCACGTCGTGTCGGAGGCGTTGACGAACGTGGCCAAGCACGCCGACGCGTCCGTCGTCCGCGTCGACCTGACGGTCCAGGGCGCCACCATCCGGCTGTCGATCCGCGACGACGGCGTGGGAGGAGCCGACGTCACCGGCGGGTCGGGTCTCCTCGGCATCAGGGACCGCGTCGAGGCCATCGGCGGCAGATTCGAGATCAGCAGCCCGGCCCACGCCGGGACGTCGTTGTTCGCCGAGATACCCATCACGGGCGACTGACGCCGGCGGGGCCGTCCAGCATGGGCGGCGCATCTGGGAGGCGGTCTCGTAACCGACTCGGATCGCCGTCGTCGGGCTAGGTGTGCTGCCCAGGGGCGTTGGTCAAGCGGGTGATGGGTGGTTGGCCGCCGGTTGTGGTGTGGGGTCGGTGGTGATTGTAGAAGTGGAGCCAGGCGGGGAGGGCTTTGCGGCGGGCTTGTTCTGAGCGGTAGAAGCGGCCCGGGGCCCGGCCGTCGGGGAGGGTGTGGTGGAAGCGTTCGGCTTTACCGTTGGTTTGCGGCCGGTAGGGCCGGGTCTTTTTCGGGACGATGCCTGGCTCGGCGCAGGCCTGGTGCCGGGCCTGGGATCGGTAGGCCGCGCCGTTGTCGCTCAGGACGCGTTCGGTGGTGAAGCCGCCGGAGCCGTACACGGACACCTCCTCGTGGACGGCGCCGAGCAGGCGGTGCAGCGGCAGGCCGAGGCGGCGCGCCTTCAGGTCCCACAGGGCGCAGTCGACGGCCGAGATCGCCATGGCGCACATGCCGGGGCGCCCGGCGTTGCGGACCGCGCGGCACATGCCCTCATGCGCGGCGGGCGGGTTCAGCACGCCGCTCTCGGCGACCTCGGGGGCGAGCAGCCCGGTGATCACCTGTGCGATGCCCGCGGGCCCGTACGTCCAGCCGATGCCGGTGAGGCCCTCGGCGCTCGCCTCGGCCAGCACGAGGGTGGTCGAGTTCCACTCCAGCGTGCCGTCCGCCTCGGGGACATTCGCCGGGATCGTGTAGGCCGACGCGGCGAGCTCGGTCACGAGACCTCGGTCGGCGCCGTGACCGCGGCGCCGCGTTCGCCGGCCTCCTCCGGGCACAGCAGCTCCGCGAGCAGTTCGGCGAGGTGCCGGGGCCTCGCCCGGGTGCCGGCCTCGATCTGGGTGCGGCAGGAGAAGCCGTCGGCGAGCACGGTGGTGCCGGGGTCGGCGTCACGCACCGCCGGCCACAGCCCCAGCTCGGCGGCGCCGACGGAGACCTCGTAGTGGCCGCGCTCGAACCCGAAATTGCCGGCCAGACCGCAGCAGCCCGCGTCCAGCACCTCCGCCTGGACGCCGGCGCGTTCGAGCACCTCAGTATCGGCGTCGAACCCCCAGATGGCGTGCTGGTGGCAGTGCGTCTGGGCGATGGCGGTACGACCCGTGCCCGGCGGGGGCGCGGTGATCGCCTGCGGCGCCCGGTCCAGGAGGAACTCGGCCAGGGAACGGGTCTGCCCGGCGAGCCGCTCGACGTCCGGGTCGCCGGACAGCAGCTGCGGGGCGTCCGCACGGAACACCGCGCCGCAGCTGGGTTCGAGTGCGATCACCGGCACTCCGGCGCGCAGGCGGGGCGCCAGGGCGTCGACGGTGCGGCGCAGCACCCGCCCGGCGGTGGCGAGCTGCCCGGTGGAGATCCAGGTGAGCCCGCAGCACAGCGGGACGGGCGGCATCTCGACCCGGAACCCGGCCGCCTCCAGGACACGGACGGCGGCCCGGCCGATCGCGGGATGGAAGTTGCTGGTGAAGGAGTCGGGCCACAGGACGACCGGCGGCCCGTCCGTCTGCGCGCCTCCGCGTCGTTTGAACCAGTCGGTCAGGCGTTCGCCGGCGAACCGGGGAAGCTCCCGGTGGCGGTCGACGCCGCCCGCGCGCTTGACCACCCGGTCGATCCCCGGCGCGTGCGTCAGGGCGTTGACCGCTCCCGGCGCGGCGGCGGCCAGCCGCGCCCACAGCGGGAGCCAGCCCATCGAGTAGTGCGACGGCGGACGAGGCCGCCACCGGTAGTGGTGGGCCAGGAACTCGGCCTTGTAGGTCGCCATGTCGACGTTGACCGGGCAGTCGCTGCGGCATCCCTTGCAGGCCAGGCACAGGTCGAGGGCCTCGTGCACGTCCTTGGACCGCCAGCCGCCGGTGACGACGGCGTCCTCGCCGCCGCCGGGCGTGCCGCGCATCATCTCCATCAGCAGCCGGGCGCGGCCCCGCGTGGCGTGCTTCTCCTCCCGGGTGACCCGGTAGCTCGGGCACATCACGCCGCCGGAGGAGGAGCGGCACCGGCCGATGCCCACGCACCGCGCCGCCGCGTGCGTGAACCGGCCGTGGTCCTCGGGATAGTGGAAGTAGGTGCGCGGCTCGACGGGGTGGTAGCCGAGGTGGTCCAGGTTCTCATCCAGCCGGAACACCCCCGGCGTGCCCGCCGGGTGTTCGGCCTCCCGGGGTGAGGCGACCTTTCCGGGGTTCATCCGGTCGCCCGGATCGAAGATCTTCTTGTACCGGCCGAACAGCCGGATGATCTCCTCGCCGAACATGATCGGCAGCAGCTCGGCGCGGGACTGGCCGTCGCCGTGCTCGCCGGACAGCGACCCTCCCTAGGAGGCGACCAGGCGCGCGGCGCGCTCGACGAACCGGCGGTACGTCTCGGCCCCGCCCGGATCTTCGAGGTCGAAGGCGATCCGCGTGTGCACGCACCCCTGGCCGAAGTGCCCGTACAGCGACGCCGACCCGTAACCGAACTCCTCCAGCAGAGCGCGGAAGTCGCGCAGGTAGTCGCCCAGCCGGCCGGGGCGCACCGCCGCGTCCTCCCAGCCCTCATGCGTGTCCGGGCCGCCGGGAGGGTACGCGGTCGCGCCCAGACCGGCCTCGCGGACCTTCCACAGCCGTTCCTCCTCATCCGGGTCGTCCAGAAAGGACACCCCCGGGCCGTGTTCGGAACGGTGAATGTCGGACAGCAGCCGGTCGGCGCGCTCGTCGGCCTCCTCCCGCGTGTCGCCGCCGAACCGGACCATCAGCCACCCCGCCCCTTCGGGCAGGTCCTCCAGCGCGCCCTCCTTCGCCACGTGCTCGACGCGGGCCAGGTCGATGAGCGTTGCGTCGATCCCCTCCAGGGCCAGCGGCTCGTGCCGGGCGACGGTCGGTACGGCGTCGCCGGCGGCGGCGATGTCGTCGTAACCGAGGACGACGAGGGACTGGTACGGCGGTACCGGGACCAGCCTGATCTCCGCCTGCAGGACGGTCACCAGCGTGGACTCGCTGCCGACGAGGGCGCGGGCGAGGTCGAAGCCGTTCTCGGGCAACAGCGCGTCGAGATTGTAGCCCGAGACCCGGCGCGGGATGTCCGGGTAGCGCGTACGGATCAGCGCGAGGTTCTCGTCCGCCAGTTCGTGCAGCGCCCGGTAGATCTCCGCTCGCCGCCCTCCCCCGGCGAGGATCCGCTCGTACTCCTCCCTGCTGGTCGGCCCGACCCACATCCGGGCGCCGTCGTAGGTGAGCACCTCCATGCGGATCACCGAGTCGGCCATCTTCCCGTGCGCCTGGGCCGAGGCACCGCAGGAGTTGTTGCCGATCATCCCGCCGATCGTGCACGTGTCATGCGTCGACGGTTTCGGGCCCACCATCAGCGTGAACGTGGAGAGTTCGGCGTTGAGGTCGTCCAGGCAGGCGCCCGGTTCGACGACCGCCCGCCGCCGCTCGGGGTCCGCCGACACCAGGCGACGGCAGTACTTGGACCAGTCGATCACCACTCCGGTGTTGCAGCACTGCCCCGCCAGGCTCGTGCCCCCGCCCCGCGAGAAGACCGGCACGTCGTGCTCACGGCACACCGCGACGGCCTCCACGACCGCCTCGATGTTCCGGGGCACCACCACGCCGATCGGCACCTGCCGGTAGTTGGAGGCGTCATGGGCGTAGTCGGCGCGAGACCCGGCGTCGAACCGCACCTCACCGTCGACGCGTGCCGCAAGATCGCGGAGAAGGGTCTCGGACATATGACATCGGTTACCCGTGCGCCAGGTTTCAATCGCGCTGCCCGGGAAGCGGACTCTCCAGAGCGTCCGCCACCTCGGAAGGATCTGTCATGGCGCCCACTGTCGGCGATTACCTGCTCGAACGCCTGCGCGAGTGGGACGTGGAGCACATCTTCGGCTATCCGGGCGACGGGATCAACGGGATCGTCGCCGCGCTGGGCCGGGCCGATGACCGGCCGCGGTTCGTCCAGGCCCGCCACGAGGAGATGGCCGCCTTCGCGGCGACCGGTTACGCCAAGTTCAGCGGGAAGCCCGGGGTCTGTCTCGCGACGAGCGGTCCCGGTGCGATTCACCTGCTCAACGGCCTGTACGACGCCAAGCTCGATCATGTCCCGGTGGTGGCGATCGTCGGGCAGACCGCCCGCAGCG
>NZ_JBHLZP010000236.1:0-575 GCF_042429965.1 Actinoallomurus acaciae | reverse complement strand
GCGCAGCTGCCGAACCTGATCGACCGCGCGATGCGGATCGCGCTGGCCGAGCGGGCGCCCACGGCGATCATCATCCCCTCCGACCTGCAAGAGGAGGAGTACGCGCCGCCGGCCCACGCGTTCAAGAACGTCCCGTCATCCACACCCGGCTACACGCCGCCGGTGACGCGGGCGCCGGAGGAGGAGATCGCGAAGGCCGCCGAGATCCTCAACCAGGGCTCGAAGGTGGCGATCCTGGTCGGTCAGGGGGCCCGGTCCGCGGCGGTCGAGGTCATGGAGGTCGCCGAGCTCACCGGCGCCGGCGTCGCCAAGGCGCTGCTCGGCAAGGACGTGCTGCCCGACGACCTGCCCTACGTCACCGGCGCCATCGGCCTGCTCGGCACGCGGCCCTCCTATGAGCTCATGCGCGACTGCGACACGCTGCTGATCGTCGGGTCCAATTTCCCGTACAGCCAGTTCCTGCCGGAGTACGGGGACGCCAGGGGGATCCAGATCGACATCGACGGCCGGATGATCGGGATGCGCTACCCGACCGAGGTCAACCTCGTCGGCGACGCGGCCGAGACCCTGCGCGC
>NZ_JBHLZP010000235.1:0-12704 GCF_042429965.1 Actinoallomurus acaciae | reverse complement strand
AGACCTCGACGAACGCAAACAAGCACTCCACCCGCCCCACGTCCACTGCCGGGCCCTGCCCGATCGTTTGCGACAAGGGCTTCGCCGGAGCCGGCATCGAAAAAGCCGCCGCCGACCTGGACCACCCGCTGATCCGCCCGTCCCGCGACGATGAACCCGCACCCCCGGCCAACACCTTCCCCGGCCGGCTACGCCAGCGGATCGAAGCGATCATCTGGACCTGAAGAACCAGCTCGGCCTCGAACGCCACAACGCCCGCACCACCGAAGGCCTATGGACACGAACATCCCAGCGAATCCTGGCCCTCAACACCGCGATCTGGCACAACTGACTCATCGGCGCACCCACCAAACGATCACTGACCACATACGACCACTGACCACCAGCCCACACATTTCCCATCAACGATCTAGGTGTGCTGTCGGGTTAGGAGACGCCTCTCAGCACGGCCGCGCCGTTGACCCGGTCGTCGGCCAGGTCCGCCAGTGCCTGGTCGGCCTGGTCGAGCGCGTACGGGGTGACGGCCACCGTCAGTGCCAGCCGGTCGGCGAGCCGGAGGAACTCCTCGCCGTCCGCGCGGGTGTTGGAGGTCACGCTGCGCAGCTGCCGCTCCTGGAACAGGTCGTCCTGGTAGTTGAGCATGGGCACGTCGCTGAGGTGGATGCCGGCGACGGCGAGCGTGCCGCCGCGGTCGAGTCGCCGCAGGGCGGCGGGCACGAGCTCCCCGGCCGGCGCGAAGATGATCGCCGAGTCGAGCGGTTCGGGGGCGGGGTCGAAGGAGTCCTGCGCCGAGTCCGCGCCGAGCCGCAGAGCAAGGTCACGTGCCGCCCTCGCCCGGGTGAACACGTGGATCCTGGCGCCCTCGGCCAGCGCGATCTGCGCGGCGAGGTGCGCCGATCCGCCGAACCCCCAGATGCCGAGCCGCCCGCCCGGCGGGAGCGCGGAGCGCCGCAGTGCCCGGTAGCCGATGATCCCCGCGCAGAGCAGGGGCGCGACCTCGATGTCCGGCCGGTCGCCGGGGAGGGCGTAGACGTAGGCCTCGGGCGCGACGGCGTACTCGGCGTACCCGCCATGGGCGTCCCAGCCGGTGTAGAGCGAAGAGGGGCAGAGGTTCTCCGCGCCGCGGCGGCAGTAGGCGCACATGCCGCACGTGTGGCGCAGCCAGGCGACGCCGACCCGGTCTCCCGGCGCGAACCGGTGCCCCTGCCGGACCACCTCGCCGACGATCTCGTGCCCGGGCGTGACCCGGGGCAGGTGCGGCGGCAGGTCGCCCTCGGCCACGTGCAGGTCCGTACGGCACACACCGCAGGCGCGCACCCGGACCAGCACCTCCCCCGGCCCCGGCTCGGGGACCTCACGCGTCACCGCCTCGATCGGCCCGGTCTCGATGGGACCCGGCCGGGCGACCTCCCATGCCAACACGCCTTCAGCGTACGACCCGGCCGCCCGGAAGCACACGAGCGAAACGACACGGTCGAGGCTCCAACGGCAGGCCCTCCAGCCACACGCGGATCCGTACGCCACACGCCCGCCCGGACCAGCACCTCCCCCCGGCCCGGGCACCCCTCTCAGCAGGGAGACCCGGGCACGCACCGTACGTAACGGATGCGAGAGCTCAGCGAGCTGATCGACGCCCCCGCCCGGCCCGTGCTGCGAAAGAGCTCGACGGTACCTCCGTGCCCCTGGAGGCCCTGCCCGGCGATGCCGAGCGGGGGACGAGCGTGCCTGCTCCAGCTTCAGGTACGAGGTCGTTCCTCGGCGCGCCGGTGCTGCACTTCGGCGGCCTCCTGCTGGATCAGGGCCGGCTGCGCGTCTACGGCGGCGGAGGTGACCCAGGTCGGCCGGGGCCAGCTGAGGTCAACCGCTTCCCCGCCGGCGTCGATCCCGCGTGGCAGCCGCTCGACGGCCTGGTCATCGGCCATGACGCCCTGGGCGGCAGGTTCGCCCTGAACTGCCACGGCCCGGCGACGGCCGGGCGCGCCGGGCCGAGTGGTCTACTTCGCGCCGGACTCGCTGACGTGGGAGCCCTTGGAATCGGCCACGCGACCTGGATGACCTCGGCTTCTGCCGAAAGTTCGGCCTGAACGACCCGGGCTTCCCCGACACCGCGTGAACGGCGCTCAGGACTTCAGCGGGATCTCGAACCAGACGGCCTTGCCGTCGTTGGTGGGCCGTGACCCCCAGCGGGCGGCGAGCTGGTCGACGAGGTACAGGCCGCGGCCGCCCTCGTCGGTCTCGCCCGCGCTGCGGATGCGGGGCAGGCGCATGTCCTTGTCGAGGACCTCGACCCACACCGAGCGCTCGCCGCGGCGCAGCCGGAGCGTGAACTCCTTGGTCGGCGGCTCGGGCCGGCCGAGCTCGGGGAGCTTCTCCCACGGGTCGTCGAAGCCCGCCGGGCCGTCGAGGCCGAGCGCCCCTTCGAGGACCAGCTCCCGGCGCGGGGCCGGTGTGTTCGCGGCGTGCAGGACGACGTTGGTGACGACCTCGGAGACCAGCAGGCAGGCGAGCTCGGCCTGTTCGTCCAGCATCCCCCAGTTGGCGAACGTCTCGGCGGCCATGCGCCGGGCCTCGGAGACCATGATGGGCTCGGCCTGGAAGGTGCGCTGTTCGACCTGGAGCCGGACCGGGTTGGTGCGGACGACCACGATCGCGACGTCGTCGTCGATGTCGCCGGGCACGGCCTCGAACGCCGCGTTGGCGATCGCCTCGACGTCCTTGCGGTCGGCGCGGCGCACGGACTCGCGCAGCATCTCGCGGGCCTGCTCGCGGCTGTAGTGCTCGCCGTTGTCCTTCGGCCGGCGTTCGATCAGCCCATCGGTGTAGAGCACGAGCGTGGTGCCCGGGGGCAGCTCGCGCGTCTCCTCCTCGTACAGGATCTCGCCGCCGAGGCCGGGCTCGCGCACGCCGAGCATCGCGCCCTTGCCGACCGCCTCCATGTCGATGACCTCGCCGTCGATCAGCAGCAGCGGCGGCTCGTGCCCGGCGTTGGCGAAGGACAGGATGCGCGACCAGGCGTCGTAGACGAAGTAGGTGCACGACACGAGCGGGTGGCGCCGCTCCGGCACGTCGACCGGCTCGATGCCCGGCTCCCGGTAGCCGCCGGGGCCGACCATCGCGCGGACCCATTCGTCCAGCTTCATCAGGATGTCGGCCGGCGGCTTGTCGTCCTGGGCGAAGGCGCGCAGCGCGGCACGGAGCTGCCCCATCACGGCGGCGGCGCGTGCGCCGCGGCCCTCCACGTCGCCGATGACCAGGCCGACCCGGCCCGCGGACAGCGGGATGACGTCGTACCAGTCGCCGCCGACCTGCGTCTGGATGCCCTGGCCGTGGGACTCCAGCGGACGGGCCGGCTCGTAGCGCCAGGCGATCTCCAGCCCGTCGAGGTGCGGCGGGCGGTCGCCGGGCAGCAGGTTCTTCTGGAACGCCAGCGCCGTCTCGCGCTCCTCCTCGAACAGCATGGCGTTGTCGATGGCGAGCGCGACCCGGCTGGCGATCGCGCCGACCAGGTCGCGGTCGAAGCCGTCGTAGTGCGGGTCGGGCCGCCGGCTGATGCCCGACAGGGCCAGGCTCATCACGCCGAGCACCTCGCCGCGTGCGAGCAGCGGCGCCGCGATCACCGACGTGATGCCCAGGTCGTCGCCGAGCTGCTTGCTCGCGGCGCTGGGCGCCGTCATCCGGTCGGCCACGACGTCCTCGACGACGACCGCGTCGCGGCGTGCGAGGGCCTTGGCGCAGAAGTGACCGGACGGGTAGGCGACCGTCTCGCCGACCTCGGCCCACGTGCCGGGCGGCGGCGCCCAGTCGCCGCCGTGCCGCGAGACACGGCGGATGAGCTTCTCGCCGGCGTACAGGTCGATGAAGCAGTGGTCGGCGAACTGCGGCACGAGGGTGTCGGCGACCCGGCGCAGGGTCTGCTGGAGCTCCAGTGACGCGGCCAGCCGCTCGCCGATGCGCTCGAGCAGGCCGTAGCGGTCCTGGTCGCGCTGGTTGCTGCGCAGTGCCTCGCGGGCGAAGATCACAATGCCCTCGACGTCACCGGAGGGGTGACGCAGCGGCACGGCGTACGCACGCGTGTACACGGTGCTGCCGTCCGCCCGCAGGTTGCAGAACGTGCCTTCCCAGACCGCGCCCTTCAGGACGTGACGGGCCAGCTCCCTGGCCTGGTCGTGGTCCTCCTCGGCGATGCCGAGCGACAGGATCGACCGTCCGATGTACTCCGATCCGCCGAAACCCAGCAGCGTCTCGGTGAAGGCGTTGCAGTAGATGACATTGCTATAACGATCGCAGACGATGACCGCCATGTCCGCCTGGCCCAGGACCGTCTCGGGCGGCAACAGCGGATCCACGGGCGGTTCACCCCAGCGCTTCATACGCCCGCCACCTCGCCATTGCCGTCCCCTTCCCTGTTGAACGACGGACGACGGCCCGGGATACGTGGAATGGGCAACTCAGCGCTTGGAGACGAAGACGTGGGAGGCGATGCGGCTGGGGAGCTCGGTCGAGGGGCTGTCGGAATCATCGTCGCGCGTCACCCTGACACCGTCGTCGCCTGCGGCAAGCGTCACCTCACGTCCCGGTTGTATCCCAACCTGCTTGAGTTTAAGCATGAGCGCGGTGTCGCTCTGGACCTGCTCGCTGATGCGCCGGACCACGACGGGGGTGCCGGCGGCCGTCGCGACGTCGGTCATGAGGGCGAGCGGCTCGCCCGGCGGCGGTTCGGGGATGTCGGCGTCGAGTTCGTTCAGGCCGGGAATCGGGTTGCCGTGCGGGCACGTCGAAGGGTCTCCGAGCAGGGCGACCAGCCGCCGCTCGACCGACTCGGACATGACGTGTTCCCAGCGGCAGGCCTCGACGTGGACTTCTTCCCACGGGAGACCGATGACGTTGACGAGTAGGCATTCGGCCAGCCGGTGCTTGCGCATCACACGGACCGCAAGGGAGCGGCCGGTTTCGGTCAGGTCGAGATGCCGATCACCCTCTACTCTCACCAGGCCGTCGCGCTCCATGCGCGCCACCGTCTGGCTCACCGTCGGGCCGCTCTGCGACAACCGCTCGGCGATTCGGGCGCGAAGCGGCACGATGCCTTCCTCTTCGAGCTCGAAGATCGTCCGGAGATACATCTCCGTGGTGTCGATCAAGCCGTGTGCGGTCAAGGTTTTCCTCCAGTTCGCTCCTGATGCTACGGCCGATCGCGACTCTGCGGGGAGCGGGCGACGGCAAGAGCGATCCTTATCTGTTCATATACCCGAACGTGAACCGTCGATGTGGTCTTCCCGCCACTTGGAAGAGTCTTCTTGGCGATAGATTGGTTTCGTCATGCCACGTTTCGAGGGGGCGGGGCGCTGGGTCCCGCCGGGAGCCGGGCTCGACGGCCTGCGCCGCGCCGCGCAGGACTGCCAGGGCTGCGACCTGTACGAGAACGCCACACAGACCGTCTTCAGCTCCGGATCGGCGTCGGCACGGGTCGTCCTGATCGGCGAGCAGCCCGGCGACCAGGAGGACCGCCAGGGCGCCCCGTTCGTCGGCCCGGCCGGGAAACTGCTGGACAGGGCGCTGGTCGAGGCCGGAATCGAGCGTTCCGACGCGTACGTCACGAACGCCGTCAAGCACTTCCGGTTCCGCCAGGAGGGGCCGGGCAAGCGGCGCATCCACCAGACGCCGGACGCGGCCCAGATGACGGCCTGCCGTCCGTGGCTCGCCGCCGAGCTGCACATCATCGACCCCGACGTCATCGTGCTGCTCGGCGCGACCGCGGCCAAGGCGCTGCTCGGCCCGTCGTTCCGCGTCACCCGCCAGCGCGGGCGGCTCATCCCCCGGCCGCCCATCGACGACGAGACCTCCCGGCAGAACGCCTGCTACGTCGCGACCGTGCACCCGTCGGCGGTGCTGCGGGCCGACGACCGCGACGCCGCGTACGCCGGGCTGGTCTCGGACCTCAAGGTCGCCGCCGAGGTGCTGGGCTGACCGGGCGGTCCCCTTACCCCCGCTCGTCCGCCGGTCCGCGTGTGGAGGCCGTGTAGCGGCGGAACGACGGCACCGCGAGCCCCGCGACGACCACCAGTCCCGCGCACACCAGGCCTCCCCCGGTCCACGACGCCGTCGCGCCGGCGATCGAGGCGGTGACGCCGGCGCGCAGGTCGCCCAGGCGCGGTCCGCCCGCCACGACGACGGTGAACACCCCCTGCAGCCGCCCGCGCATCTCATCCGGGGCGTACGTCTGCAGGATCGTCTGCCGGAACACCGCGGAGACCAGGTCGGCGGCGCCGCCGACGGCCAGCAGCAGCACCGCGAGCCACAGCGAGCCCGCCAGGCCCGAGGCCGCCACGGCCAGGCCCCACACCACGATGACCGCGATGAGGGCGATGCCCTGCCGCTGGATCCGGCCGATCCACCCGGACACCAGACCGCCGATCACGGCGCCGATGGCGATCGCGGCGACGAGCCAGCCGACCGCCTCCTCGCCGCCGAAGCGCGTCTCCGCGACCTCGGGGAACAGCGCTCGGGGCATCGCGACGCCCATCGCGATGATGTCCACGACGAACGACATCATCAGCACCGGCCGGGTGAGCAGAAAGCGCAGCCCCTCCACGACCGAGCGCAGCCCGGCCCGCCGGATCTCGCCGCCGATCGGCGGCAGCGCGGGCAGCCGCACCGCGGCGTACAGGCCGACGGTGAACAGCACCGCGTCGATCCCGTACGCGACCGCGTAGCCGCCGTGCCCGATCACGACGCCCGCCAGGACCGGGCCGATGAACGTGGCCACCTGCGAGGCGGTGAAGTTCAGCGTGTTGGCGGCGGGCACCAGGCGTACCGGGAGCAGGCGCGGGATGACGGCACCGCGCGTGGGCGAGCTGATCGCGAAGCCGACCGCCTGGACCACCACCAGCCCGATGATCAGCGAGACGCTCCCGACGTGCAGGAGCGACTGTGCCAGCAGGCCGAGCGTGGACACCCACGTGACGAGCGAGGCCATGATCAGCAGCCTGCGGCGGTCCATCATGTCCGCGACCGCGCCGCCCCACAGTCCGAAGACGATGAGCGGCACCAGGTTGGCCGGCCCGAGCAGGCCGACCCACAGCGAGGACTTGGTCAGGTCGTAGACCTGGACCGAGATCGCCACGGAGGTGAGCTGGAAGCCGGTGAAGGACACCGCCTGCCCGATCCACAGCCGGCGGAACGCCGGCAGGCCGAGCGGGCGGGTGTCGATGGCGGCCCGCAGGACGAGGTTCCGGACACGCTGGGAGAACGAAGGATGCGCGTCGTCGGGGGCGTCGGACGACGTCGTCGCGGAGGGGCCGGGGGATGATCGGGGGGCGGTGCTCACCGATCGGTCCGGAGGAGGCCCGATCCTTCAGGGCCGGGAGGGATCCGGCCCTCGGTCGGGGTGGCGCGGCGTGGCCGGGACACCCCTGAACATGAAGCGCTCATTATCGTCTTTCCGTCTTTGGATGGCCCGCGGGCAACGGTCACGCGCCCCACCCGGACTTTCTGCACAAGACCGGCCCGGCCTGGTCCGCGACCACGGCGGTCGACGACCTGGCCGTGAGGAACAGAAGGCCGTGAGGAACCAGAAGCGGGAACCCCGCCACGCGAGGGCCGCATCCCCGCACGTCAGGGCGCGGAGCAGTCAAGGGCTAAGTCTCTCCACCACCCATTTGTCCGGTTCATGTGCGTCGGGACGACGGTATCGCAGGCGGTCGTGCATCCGGTTCGGCCGCCCCTGCCAGAACTCCACGCTCACCGGCACCACGCGGTAGCCGCCCCAGAAGTCCGGCAGCGGCACCTCGCCCGGCCACCGCCGGGCCAGCTCGGCGTACCGGCTCTCCAGCTCCTCACGGGTCACCACCGCGGACTGGTGCTCGCTCGCCCACGCCCCGAGCCGGGAGCCGTGCGGCCGGGTGCGGAAGTAGGCCGCGGACTCCGCGCGGGACAGCCGCTCGGCGGTGCCCTCGACGATCACCTGCCGGTGTACCGCGTGCCAGGGGAACACCAGTGACACTCGGGGGTTCTCGGCGATGGTCCGCGCCTTGCGCGATCCATGGTTCGTGAAGAAGCGAAAATCTTCTGGTCCGTACCCCTTGAGCAACACCGTGCGAGCGCTGGGCGTACCGTCGGCGGTGGCCGTGGAGAGGATCATGGCGTTGGGCTCGGGCAACTCGGCCGCGACGGCGTCGGCGAACCAGATGTCGAACTGGCTCAGCGGGTCGGCGGCGAGGTCGTGCTCGTCCAGCCGGGCGTCCTTGTAGGACTTCCGGAGGTCGGCGGGGTCGGTTCGCTCCACGACAGGACATCCTCTCGCGTCGCCCCGGGGATGACACGGCAGGGTTCCCGCATAGAGTTGCTGGAAACGAAAAAATTGCGCATATCACACCCCCCCGGGTACTGAGCAGCGTGCAAGAAGAGGTTCAATTATCAGTCGGGTCTGTACACCTACACCACAGGGGACGAAAGGCAGGACAGAACATGTCCGACTTCAAACCCGGCCTCGAGGGCGTCGTCGCCTTCGAGACTGAGATCGCCGAACCGGACAAGGAGGGCGGTGCTCTCCGATACCGGGGCGTCGACATCGAAGATCTCGTTGGCCACGTCTCCTTCGGTGACGCATGGGGTCTGCTGGTGGACAACAGCTTCGACCCAGGACTGGCACCCGCCGAGCCGTACGTGCTCCCGGTCCACTCCGGTGACGTACGGGTCGACGTCCAGAGCGCTCTACCCCTCATCGCGCCGGCCTACGGCATGCGCCCGCTGCTGGACATCAGCGACGAGCAGGCCCGCGACGACCTGGCCCGGGCTTCGGTGACCGCGCTGTCGTTCGTGGCGCAGAGCGCTCGCGGCCTCGGTCTGCCGATGGTTCCCCAGGAGCGGATCAACGAGGCCCGCACCATCACCGAGCGGTTCATGGTCCGCTGGCGCGGTGAGCCGGATCCCAAGCACGTCAAGGCGATCGACGCCTACTGGGTGTCGGCCGCCGAGCACGGCATGAACGCCTCCACCTTCACCGCCCGCGTCATCGCCTCCACCGGGGCCGACGTCGCGGCCTCGATGTCGGGCGCGATCGGCGCGATGTCGGGTCCGCTGCACGGTGGGGCGCCCGCCCGTGTCCTGCCGATGATCGAGAAGGTCGAGCAGCTCGGCGACGCCCGCAAGGTCGTGACCGACATCCTCGACAACCACGAGCGGCTCATGGGCTTCGGGCACCGCGTCTACCGCGCCGAGGACCCGCGTGCCCGCGTGCTGCGGCGCACCGCCAAGGAGCTGGGCGCGGCCCGTTTCGACGCGGCCAAGGCACTGGAGGACGCCGCGCTGGCAGAGCTGCGCGAGCGCCGTCCGGACCGCCCGATCGAGACGAACGTGGAGTTCTGGGCCGCGGTCATCCTCGACTTCGCCGAGGTGCCGCCGCACATGATGCCGGCCATGTTCACGTGCGCCCGCACGGCGGGCTGGGCCGCGCACATCCTGGAGCAGAAGCGCACCGGCCGCCTCGTACGGCCCAGCGCCCGCTACGTCGGCCCGGCGGCTCGTTCGGTGTCCGACGTGGACGGCTCCGCCGAGCTCACCACCAAGGTCTGAGCACACACGAGGAGCACGGCCCGCGGGTGCCCCCGGCACCGCGGGCCGTACGCGTCTCTCCCCCATCATGGGAACCATGTACACCGGCCCACGCGACGAGGACCCCGACGAACGCGACGCCGCCCTGCTGCGGGAGGAACGCGAGCGCGAGGAGCGCTCCGCGCGTCGTGACCGCGGCTCCCGCGTGGTCGTCGCCTGGGTGATGGCCGCCGCGCTCGCCCTGCTGTCCTACGACTCCGGCGGTGCCGCGATCGACGCCCGGCAGGACGGCCGGCCCTGGCGGTACCCGGCGTGCGTGTCGGCGATCTGCCTGCTGGGGCTCGTGTGGCTGGTGGTACGGATGGTGCGGCGAAGGCGCCGCACCCGGGTCTCACATCGCGGACCGGACTGAGCCGGGCCGGGTCGCTTTATTAGGCTTCATCGGGTGACCGACATCGTGATCCCAGACAGCCTCAAGCCCGCGGACGGCCGATTCGGCTCAGGCCCGTCGAAGGTCCGTCAGGAACAACTGGCCGCGCTCGCCGCCTCCGGCGCGACGTATCTCGGCACCTCTCACCGGCAGAAGCCGGTCAAGTCGATCGTCGCCAAGGTCCGCGAGGGCCTGGCGGAGCTGTTCGCGCTGCCGGACGGATACGAGGTGCTGCTGTCCAACGGCGGCACGACCGCGTTCTGGGACGCCGCGGCGTTCGGTCTCGTACGCGAGAGGTCCCAGCACGTGGTGTTCGGGGAGTTCTCCTCCAAGTTCGCCAAGGTCGTCGAGAAGGCGCCGTGGCTGTCGGACCCGTCGGTGATCGAGTCCGCGCCGGGCACGCACGCGGCGCCCGTCGCCGAGGACGGCGTCGACGTCTACGGCCTCACGCACAACGAGACCTCCACCGGTGTCGCGATGCCGATCGAGCGGCCCGCCGGGACCGTCCCGGATCGCGGCCTCGTCCTCGTGGACGCGACCAGCGGCGCCGCCGGCCTCCCCGTCGACGTCACCCAGACCGACGTCTACTACTTCGCGCCGCAGAAGGGCTTCGCCTCCGACGGCGGCCTGTGGCTGGCCCTGGCCTCGCCGGCGGCACTGGCCCGCATCGAGGAGATCGCCGCGTCCGGGCGCTACATCCCGGACTTCTACGACCTGAAGGTCGTGGTGGACAACTCGCGCAAGGACCAGACCTACAACACGCCGGCCGTGACCACGCTCATGCTCATGGCCCAGCAGATCGACTGGTTCCTCGCCCAGGGCGGCCTGTCCTGGTCGATCGGCCGCTGCGCCGACTCCGCCCAGCGGCTCTACACCTGGGCCGACAAGACGTCCTACACCACGCCGTTCGTGACCGACCCGGCGCAGCGCTCCCAGGTCGTGGGCACGATCGACTTCGAGGGCGTGGACGCCGCCGAGGTCGCCAAGGTGCTGCGCGCCAACGGCATCGTCGACACCGAGCCGTACCGCAAGCTGGGCCGCAACCAGCTGCGCATCGCGATGTACCCGGCCATCGACCCGGCCGACATCGAGGCCCTCACCGTCTGCATCGACCACGTGGTCGAAAGGCTCTGATCACACGGGTCAGGCCCCGGCTCCACCTGGATCGTTGATGGGGAATGGTTCGGCGGTGGTGAGCATCGGTTTGGCGCCCCAGTAGAAGGCGTGGTGGGAGGCATCGCGTCCGTGGCCGGCCATGTCGCCCATCTGCGAGCGGTTCACCGTGGTCCGGGAGGCGCCGCGGCGCACCGGGGGTACCGTCCATCAACCGCAGCCGGTCGTGCCGGCGGGGAGTGGCTCTGGCCGGCCCCGGCCTGCCGCGCTGCTCACGCGAGGGCAGGACATGGCCATCCGGATGGACATGGAGTGCGGTCACAAGGGCGTCCAGGTCTGTATTCACACACTGATCATGGACGCCCTTCGCCATGCCCACAGCCAGCCCAACAACCCCCATCAACGATCTAGGCGACCGTACGGGAGTCTCTCACCGCGCCGGTCACAGCTCGGGAGGCGGTGCGGCACCGTGACCGGCGTCGGGCGGGCCCCACGGGAGGCCGTGGCGCTCGCAGGCGCGGCGTAGCTCGGTCAGGTCCGGCGGGAAGGACACGCGGCGCAGGACGCGGCCCGCCGGGCTCCACACGACCAGCCTCGGCGCGTCCGCCTCGTCGATGCCGACGCCGCCCAGCGCCTGCCGGGTGACGCTCCACTCCGTACGGCCGAGACGCGTCACCGAGGAGATCCCCGAGGCCGAGACGCGCAGCTGCGGGCGGTTGCGGTCGTACAGCCAGGCGCCCGCGAGGCCGAGGACCAGGCCCGCCGGCGCCGCCCACGCCAGCGTCGGCCAGAACCCGCCGAGGTCCACGCGCAGCCACAGCGAGCCCAGCACCGCGACCAGCTCGCACAGCGTCGCGGTCACCGCGTACGCGAGCGCGCGCGTGCGGGTCGGCACGTCGAGCCGGACCTCGGGCAGGGTCTTCTTCGGCTTGTCCTTCACCGGCTCGGCGGTCTCCAGGCGGGTCATCGAGCCGTAGAAGGCGGCGTTGACGTACGCGTCGTACTCGGCGTCGGTGATCGGGAGCTGGACCCGCCGCGCCGCGTCGCGCAGGTCGGTGCGGGAGATCCGCAGCATCGACAGCGGCGCCGCGAGGAACTCGTCGCCCTCGTCGTCGTACATCCGCAGCCAGGCGTGCCCGTCGACGGTGAGCAGTTCCATCCCGCCGATGCGGTCGCGCGGCATGCGCAGGATGACGTCGCCGGCGCCGTCGGCCCAGCCGATGCCGTCGTCGTCGACGACCAGGCGTCCGCCGGGGACGCGGGAGAAGATCTCCGGCAGCCCGGCCAGGCCGTACTCCGACGGTCGCGGGACGGCCTGGTCGGGCGTGACGACGTGGTAGCCGCGCTCGTCCAGCGCGTGGGTGAGCTGGAAGGCGTCCAGGCCGTGTGCGGGCAGCCGGGCGAGCACCTCGAGGCGGTGGCCGAACAGCGTGACGACGGTCTGGTCGGCGGTCGGCCGTCCCGACAGCGGGTCGATGGCCGTGCCGGGGCCGACGACCGCGGCGGCCACCGCGCCGCCCCGGACCCGCCACTCGCCCACCGTCGCGTGCCGGATACGCAGCTCGGACGGCATGATGGTCCAGCTCAGCGGGGCGCTCCGCAGCCGCCGGCG
>NZ_JBHLZP010000234.1:12567-12889 GCF_042429965.1 Actinoallomurus acaciae | reverse complement strand
CGGCGGCGGCGCGGGGCGGCCGGCGTCCGGTCGCGGCGGCGGAGAGAGCGCAGGGCGGCGTGGGTCGGCCGCTCCGCCGTCCCTCCCGGCCGAGGGGGAGGCCGGATCGGTGGAGTCGCGTACGTTCAGCACCGTGCCGTCGACGACCTTCGGGATGGGCTCTTCCGAGCGGGTCTCCCGTGCGGCGTCGGCGAGGGCCGTCTCGGAGCCGGCGGGCAGATCGTGGTCGTGGACCCCCAGCTCGGCGGCGATGACACGATCACCCCCTCTGAGGGCGTGCAGGCCCTCGGCGTGGATGCCCATGCCGGCGCCCATCAGCAGG
>NZ_JBHLZP010000234.1:0-12537 GCF_042429965.1 Actinoallomurus acaciae | reverse complement strand
CCGTCGTGGTCGATCGCGTTTCCGGCGACGTCGGTGGCGAGGTTGACGGTGCCGCCCACACCGGTGTGGGTGACCAGGCGGCCCGGGACCGTGTCGGTCAGCAGGCCGGCGAGGGTGCCGCCGTTCGCCGCGGCGCGGCTCAGCAGCCGGTAGACCGCGCCGGACGCCCCGCCGGCGAAGGCGCCCATGCCCGCCGCCTTTCCGAGGGCCGCCAGGTCCAGTCCGTCCTGGAGTCCGTAGCCGAGCCGGGTGAGCTGGCGCACCAGGTCCAGGCCGCCGAGGTAGCTCACCCCGGCGGCCGCCGCCCGTGCCTCCGCGCCGCGGAGCAGCGTCAGCAGCCGAAGCCCCACGGTCCTGGTCTCGGTCAGCGCCGTGACCACATAGATCGGGCCCTCGGGCGTGGCCGCCAGCAGCCGGACGATCGCCCAGAGCGCGAACAGGTACGCGATGGACGTGGCGAACTGGGTCTCGGCGGCGTTCACCTCGGCCTTCATGTACCGGCAGTAGCCGGCGAGCCCGCGATGAGCCGCGGCGGCGTCGGTCAGATATCCGCCGCCGTTCCGGGAAAGCCGCGTGAACGATTCGTTGAACGCCTCGATGTCGCGCCCGGCGTTGTCCGTGGAGATCCTGCGGGCGTGCTGGTCGGCCGCGCCGGTCACCTCGTCGATCGCGTCGGCCATGCGGTCGAACGCCTGCGCCACCGACTCCATCCCGGCCGCGTCCCCGGCCGGCCTGCGGCAACCGGCGACCAGCTCCTCCAGGAGCGGCTCTATCTCCAGGTACCAGGCCGGGGGCGGGTCCTTTCCCACGATCGTGTCCGTCTCCGGCCCCGCCACCTGGCGCAGGGCGTCCGTGGCCGAGTCCCCACCGGTGGCGTGCAGCCGGAACCACGGGTAGTCCCCGGACTCGGCCCCCGCCCAGGCCCGGGCCATCCGTACCGCCTTCACGGCGTGGCCCCTGAGCGCCAGCGCGAGCTGCGCCGTCCCGTCCAGCAACTCGTCTCGTGCCGCACGGAACCCCATGGAGTCCGGGGCTCCGTCGAAGAACGCACGGCCGAGGTCGTCGTCGCCCCATGGCGCTCCCGACCGGTTCAACGTCTCGATCAGTTCGAGCAGAGCCGCCGACAGCCGCGCCCCCGCGTCGTCGATGCCGGCCGCGGCCGTCGCGATCCGCTCCGGATCGACCTCGACATACTCCGAAGTGGCAGCCACCACTGAATTCCCCCTGCGGTCCCCGACCGGCCGAGAATCCCCACTCGGCCCATGGACGCCGCGGCAACGGCGTCCTCCCCGCTCCCTTCATAAGGTCGTGGGGACCGCAAGTGCAAACAATACGAAAATAATTGAATATTCGACGGCCGCCGGGCCGGAAGAAGCGCGGTCTTATCCGGTCGCCTGCCCGCTGACCTCAGCGGTCAGGGTCAGCAGCGCGCCGAGATTGGGAATCTTGCTCGCTTCCCATCGGAACCAGTTGAGCCGTTTGCCGCGGCGCCGCACCACGACGTCGCCATTGGGCATGAGAATGCCCTGCCCGCTCGTGATCTTCAGCTCTTCGAACTCGGCCCAGGGAAGCAGCTTCTTGCGATCTTTGCGGATGCCGTCGCGCTCGATGGCGAGCGGGCCGAAGGTGACCGCCTCGCCTCGCCCCAGCGCGGCTCGCATCATCGGAAGCTGGACGGCCGTCACCAGAGGATTGACGATCCGGCCGAACTCCTCAAGGCCGCACCGTTCGTTGCCGAGGATGTTCGCTCGGGCGTCCGCGCGGTATTGGTTGCCGTCGGCGCACGCGAAAAGGTATTGATAACGCACGTACTTGGGTACGTTTCCGCTGGTCACTCTGGTCACCGACTGGATGAACATCGTGATGTCGCTCCAGCGGAAAGCCGCCGCCCGATTTTCGTCGGTCGGCAAGAACACGCTGCCCTCTTGGAAGACATAGACGACCAGGAACTGTCGTCCCCGCTCCGTTACCGGAAAGACCTTCACCAGATCCCCGAGTGCCGCGTGGGCCGCCGCATTGACGACGTGTGACGGCAGCAGCGTTTCGCCTGTCATGTGAACCAGCCTTGCTCGATGTGATCCGGTGGCATCATTCCATGGGCCACCGACCGTCACAAGCGAAATGTGCCGATATTCCGGCATGGTGCGGTGGCGGTTTTATCGGCGAACATTTGCGGCTCCCGGTTCACCTCGACGGACGGACGTGATCACGGTGTGTCTCCTGTGATCTACGGACGGTGACGGAGAGGATCGCTCCAGGCGTCCGGCCCCGGCCGCCGGCCGGTCGCGTTCTCGCGGTCTGCCCATACTCGCGCGAGGAGCACGAAAATGTCCGTACGTGGTGTCCTGGTCCCCGTGGCCTCGGCCGCCGTCGCGAGCCTGCTGTCCCTCGGCGCACCGGCGACCGCCTCGACGGCCGGCGGTGCCCGCGCCGGCGGGTTCGTGGTCAGCCGGGCCCAGTTCGACAAGATGTTCCCCGGCCGCAACCCCTTCTACTCGTACCAGGGACTGGTCGACGCGCTGGGCGCCTACCCCGGCTTCGCCAGGACCGGTGGCGAGACGACCAGGAGGCGCGAGGCGGCGGCGTTCCTCGCCAACGTCGGTCACGAGACCGGCGGCCTGAGGTACGTCGTCGAGCAGAACACCGCGAACTACGGCCACTACTGCGACCGAAGGCAGCCCTACGGCTGCCCGGCGGGGGACCGGGCCTACTACGGGCGCGGGCCGCTGCAGCTGAGCTGGAACTACAACTACAAGGCCGCCGGTGACGCCCTGCGCATCGACCTGCTGCGCGACCCGTACCGGGTGGAGCGGGACGCGGCCGTCTCCTGGAAGACCGGCCTGTGGTTCTGGAACGCCCGCCAGGGCGCCGGCACCATGACCCCGCACGACGCGATGGTGCGCAACAAGGGCTTCGGCGAGACGATCCGCAGCATCAACGGCGACCTGGAGTGCAACGGCAAGAACCCCGGCCAGCGCCAGAACCGCATCGACCTCTACAAGAGGTTCGCCGGCATCCTCGGCACCGGCGCCGGCGGCAACCTGTCCTGCTGATCGTCATGCGGGCCCGGCGAGGAGGTCGATGGCGGCCGGGTCGACGCCGATGCCGGGGGTGAGGAAGTACGCCGTGCGCAGCGTCGCGACCAGGGCGTCGGCCGCGAGCCGGACGAGGTGTGCCCGGTCGACGTCGTGGTGGTGGATGTGGTCGATGATGAGCTCGTCGAGGTAGCCGACCCAGCCGCGCATGGCGGCGCGGAGCAGAGGATGGACGGGGCCGTCGACGCCGAGGGCGCGGAGGATGTGCGCGGCGCCCTGCCAGCGGAGGTCCTCGACGATGGCGTGGACCTCGGGGTCGGAACCACTGCCGGCACGCATGACGGCGAGGAACCCCGCGGCGTGGTGGTCCATGTATTCGATGTGCCGGTCGATGGCGTTCCGCAGCCGGTCGGCCGGCACGTCACCGCCGGGCGGGACCGCCTGGAGGGCCCGGAGGTCTTCGGCGGCGGCGTGGATGGTGGCCAGGTAGAGGCCACGCTTGTTGGTGAAGTGGTGGGCGATGAGCCCGTACGCGACGCCCGCGCGTTCGGCGATCTCGGTGGTCGTCACCTCGTCGTAGGCGCGTTCGGAGAACAGCGCGGAGGCGGCCCCGATGAGCCGGGCACGCCGGTCGATGCGAGGCGCCTCGGTGCCGCCGGAGCGTGGGGTGTTCATGCCGGTCTCCTCCTCCTTGACCCATCGGGTCGGCCGGACTACGTTGCCAACTGATTGATAATCAGTCAATTTCCGGAGGTCGTCGTGGTCGGCGGACGTGGTCGGGCGAGCCGCACGCCGGTGTCGGAGACGCCGATACTGCTCACCGGAGCGTCCAGCGGGATCGGCCGGGCGGTGGCATTCGCCCTGGCCGAGCGGGGTGGACGGTTGGCGATCGCCGCTCGCCGCCGGGCGGCTCTGGAGGAGGTCGCCGACCAGATCGAAGGAGCGGGCGGGGTCCGCCCGCGGGTGATCGAGGCCGACCTGTCCCGTCCCGGCGCCGCCGCCGCGCTGGCCCGCGACGCGGTCGCCGCGCTGGGCACGGTGCGGATCCTCATCAACAACGCCGGAGCCGGGATGGTGGCCGCGCAGTCCGCCGTGGGCGACGACGACCGGGCGCGGGCGCTGTTCGAGACGAACCTGTGGTCTCCGCTCGCGCTGACCCGCCACCTCTTCCCGGCCCTGCGCGCCGGGGGTGGGCTGGTGGTGAACGTCACCTCCAGCCTCCAGACCGTGCCCGTCCCCCTGCTGGGCTACTACGGGGCCTCCAAGGTCGCGCTGGCACACCTGACCCGTACGCTGCGGCACGAACTGGAGGGCACCGGGGTCTCGGTGCTGGAGATCGTGCCGGGCGCCACCGACACCGCCGCCCGCGACCTCGATCTGCTGCCCTGGCGGAACGGGCCGATGCGCACCCCGCCGCCGGTCTCGCCCGAATCGGCGGCCAAGGCGATCGTCAAGGCCATCGAGCGGAATGCGCGACGCCGCGTTCATCCGGCGACGTCACTGCTGCCGCTGGAGCTTCCGGCTTTCGGCCGGTTCGTCGCCAAACTCGTGACACGCCGGGTCGACACCGGTTCCGCCTCTCCCACAGCGGAACGGGCTTCCTGAGCAGCGGTTCCATCGGGAATTAATCAGGAGTTACACCGGAAATCGTACGGTCCCCTCCGGGGCCCGCCGAGCGCGGCGGGACTTTCCTGCCTGTTCATCGCTCCCCGGAAGTGGGTTCGAATGCCCCGTCTCAAACATAAGGCCCTCGCGGTCGCCGCCACCGTCGCGGCCGGTCTCTGCCTTCCCGCGTCGCAGGCGCACGCGGACGACCTGGTCTCCATCGGCGCCGGCTCGGGGATCATCCAGCAGCTGAAGCAGGTCGACGGCGGTGGCTACAACGAGGAGGTCTGCACGCTCACGGCGGTGGGGCACGATGCCGCCGGGAACCTGGTGGGGTTCACCAACGCCCACTGCTTCCTCGACTCCGACGGGAACAAGCTGGTGGGGGACAAGGTCTACTACGACACCACCCCCGCCGGTACGGCCGCCGCGCCGGCCGCGATCCCCGACCCGGCGGACTCGCTGAAGATCGGGCCGATCGGCACCGTAACCTACGTCAGCGACCCGAACAACCTGCTCACGGTCGGTAGGCCCCACGGCCTGGACTACGCGGTCATCAAGCTGGACCCGACGAAGGTCCAGGCCACCGACACGGTCACCAGCTCCACGGGCACCGCGAAGATCACGTCGATCGGAGACGTCCCCGCGCTCGGCACCCGGATGTGCAAGCAGGGCCACCGGACGGGCGTGACCTGCGGCGCCACTCTTGTGAAGGACGGGCAGTACTACACGACCCTCATCTGGACCTGGGGCGGAGACTCCGGCTCGCCCGTGTACAACGGCAACGTCCTGGTGGGCAGCGACTGGGGCCTCCAGCACTTCACGCCCTTCACGAGCATTCTCGACGACCTGAACTCCCGTGGCGGCGTCGGCGCCGGCTTCCACGTGGGCTGAGCGCAATACGGAACATGGTCGCGGCGGCCGATGCCGCCGCGACCACCTCCCCAGAGTCCGCCCACGTGAGGCGGGCTCACATCCGCCAGATCCTTATCTCGCGCCTGATCGCGGGATACTCATGGACTACCAGGCCGATGACGCCGGCGACGGCCGCCCCGATCAGCAGTTTCTTGACCATGGATGCTCCAAAGGGTCGAGGCGCCCCGGCGTCAGCCCGGCGGCAGGTTCGGCATGACGTTGAGAATCGCGTTGTGCCTCCTGGGCCTGATGCCGGTGGATCGGCGCGCGTCGGCGGTGCCGTCGTCGTGATGACCGATCTGGCTGTGAGCGCGCTTCGCGTTACCCTCGCGGATCCCCCTCACATGGGCCGGAGAGTCGGGCCTGGTGTGCGGTTTACCGGTTCGTATCTGTCCCATGACACCTCCTCAGGTCCTCGAAGAACCGCTCTACCTCGGGCCATACCCGGTCGCCACCGAACATCCCCGTCCAGTGCCGGCGTACGACCGCGATCAGCCGGTAGCAGTCCTCGATGGGGAGAAGCCACGCCTCGGAGCGCCCACGTGCCGTGTTGACGAGCAGCGCCTCCACGTCGGCGCTCAGATCCGCCAGGGCGGGGCAGTCGCGGGCGGCCGACTCCCAGGAATCCGGTTCGATGGTCCACCGGGTCGCCCCGGCCGGACTCGGGTAGTGGGCGACGACCTGGCCGTCGGCCTGCCGGACGAAGAACGCCAGGCCGACCGGTACGCCGAGGCGCGCCGGTGACAGGCCGCTCACGGGAACCCGGCGGTCGGGCACGAGCCGGTAGTGGCCCTCCCCGGCCTCCTCCCGCTGGAACAGCACGGAACAGGCGTAACAGGCGCACAGCGGCCGCTGGTCGCGTACGTCGAGCAGGTGCCGGTGGTCCTCGGCCAGCGGGGTGCCGCAGAGGTCGCAGGGCCGCCGGCGGATCCGGTCGGCGGCGGTACGGCGGATCAGGCGGGGCAGCGCGTCGGCGCTCATCCCGGGTCACCGCGAACGATCGTGGGCCCGCGCAGCAGCGACTCCACCGGGATGAGCGTGGGAGGCCGCGATCCCCCGGGGCCCGTCACGGTCTCCACACGCACCTCGGGTGCCGCGCCGATGACGGCGTCCCTGATCAGCCGTCCGATCGCCGCGGCCGTGGAACCGCAACCGGCGGCGGACCAGCGCACCCGGGCGACGTCGTCCTTCACCTCGATCAGTTCGACGTCGACGCCCCGCGAACGGAGCCCCGGCCTGATGTCGTCGAGGGCGCGGCGCACACGCTCGCGCGCCGGCTGCGGATGGAGGCCGTGCAGGGCCAGCAGGTGGTGCAGGAGCTCGTCCTGGACCAGCGACGAGACCAGGTCGGGCGCTCGGTCGTCGGCCAGCGCGACGACCCGCGCGAGCGCGGTCCCGTACATCAGGGCGAGGCCCTCCACCGCCTGCCCGGCGAGTTCGGCCACCGGCCCCGTGGCCCGTTCGAGGCGGTCGAGCAGCGTCTCGAGCCGGCCGAGGAGCTCTTCGACTTCCTCGTCCGGCAGGCCGGGGAGCGGGCGGTCAGCCATGCGCCGCCCCGAAGGTCGGCGAGTGCAGCTTCTTCAGGACGTTGCCGCCGCCGAGGTACATGTGCACCCCGCACGGCAGGCAGGGGTCGAAACTGCGCACCGCGCGCATGATGTCGACGCCGACGAAGTCCTCCGGCCCGTTCTCCTCGAAGATCGGCATGTCCTGTACCGCGTCCTCGTACGGCCCGGGCACGCCGTTGACGTCGCGGGGGCTGGCGTTCCACGGGGTCGGCGGATACGGGTGGTAGTTCGCGATCTTCTTGTCCCTGATGACGAGGTGATGGGACAGCACGCCGCGTACGGCCTCGTGGAACCCGCAGCCGATGCCCTCGTCCGGCACCGTGAAGTCCTCGAAGACCTTGGTGTCGCCGGCCCGCACGAGCCCCATGGCCTTCTCCAGGAAGTGCAGCGACATCGCCGCCGAGTAGGCGATGAAGTAGGCGCGGGCCCGGTCCCGCTCGATGGCGTTGGACCACTGCGGGATCTTCCACTCCAGCGTCGTCTCGGGCAGCTTCTCGCTCTTCGGCAGGGTGATGCGGACGCCGGAGCCGGTCGCCTTCACGTACGGCGTGTCCACCAGCCCGGCCAGCGCGGTCACGTACAGGCGGGCGAACGGGCCGCCGCCGGTGTCGAGCGCGAGGAGATCGCCGCTGCGCCGGTCCAGCCAGCGCGGGCTCATGACCCAGCTGTACTTGTCGTCGAAGTCGCGCTTCTGCGGCAGCGGGATCGTCGTCTGGTTCCAGGGATGGCGGATGTCGACCGGGTTCCCCAGCGGATCACGGGTGACGAACGGCTCCTCGTTCACCCAGTCCTCGTAGTAGGAACTGCCGAGCAGGATGCGGATGCCGAGGTTGATGTCGACGAGGTCGGTGGTGACCAGCTTGCCGTCCACGACGACTCCGGGGGTGACGTACATCGCCCGCCCCCAGTCGGTCATGTGCTCGTACCGGTAGTCGACGACGTCGGGGTTCTGCCAGGCTCCCCAGCAGCCGAGGAGTACGCGGCGGCGTCCGACCTCCTCATAGCCCGGCAGCGCCTCGTAGAAGAAGTCGAAGACGTCGTCATTCATCGCGACGGCCTGTTTGACGAAGTCGAGGATCGAGACCAGCCGGGTCAGGTAGTCGGTGAAGAGCGACGGTTCCGGCATGGTCCCCACGCCGCCGGGATAGACGGTCGAGGGGTGGACGTGCCGGCCCTCCATCTTGCAGAACATCTCGCGGGTCGTCCGGCTGACCTGCAACGCCTGCTTGTAGACCGCGCCTTCGTACGGGTTGTAGGCCTCCATGATGTCGGCGATGGTGCGGTACCCGTGGATCTCGGCATTGGGCGCCTCGGTCTGCCTCGCGCGCTTCAGCACGCTCGGGTTGGTCTTCTTGACCATCGCCTCGCAGAAGTCGATGAAGACGAGGTTGTCCTGGAACAGCGTGTGGTCGAACATGTACTCCGCCGCCTCGCCCAGGTTGAGGATGTGCTCACCGAGCGGCGGGGTCTTGACGCCGTACGCCATGTTCTGTGCGTAGACCGAGCAGGTCGTGTGGTTGTCACCGCAGATGCCGCAGATCCGGCTGGTGATGAAGCCGGCGTCGCGGGGGTCCTTCCCCTTCATGAAGACCGAGTAGCCGCGGAACAGCGACGATGTGGCGTGACACTCGGCCACACGCCGGTTCTTGAAGTCGATCTTCGTGTAGATGCCGAGGTTGCCGATGATGCGGGTGATCGGATCCCAGGTCATCTCGACCAGCTGTTCGGTGTCCGCGCCGGATTTCGACCGTTCGGTCATGGCCATCTCTAGAGCTCCTCCTCGTTGCCTGCCGGTCCGTCACGGACGCCAGCGCGGGTCATAACCGCTGGTCAGCACAGGTTCGTTGTGATGCCATTTCGGTTCGGTGTTCAGGGCCTGGTTGGTGAAGCCGCGCAACCTGCGGATGAACGCGCCGTACGGCTTGGCGAGCATGGAGGACAGCGATCCCCCCGGCGGTTCGTCCATGAAGGGCATGAACTTGTCCGGGAAGCCGGGCATCGTGCAGCCGATGCAGATGCCGCCCACGTTCGGGCAACCGCCGATCCCGCCCATCCAGCCGCGTTTGGGCACGTCGCAGTTGACCACCGGCCCCCAGCACCCGATCTTCACCTGGCACTTGGGAGAGTTGTAGTCCTGGGCGAAGTCGGCCTGCTCGTAGTAGCCGGCCCGGTCGCAGCCCTCGTGCACGGTCTTGCCGAAGAGCCACTGCGGGCGCAGCATGTCGTCCAGGGGAGGCGGCGGCGCGCCACCCGCGGCGTGCTGCAGGATCCAGGTGAGGGTCTCCATGAAGTTGTCGGGCTGGATCGGGCATCCGGGGACGTTGACGATCGGGAGCCCGGCGGCGGACTCGAAGTCCCAGCCGAGGTAGTCCGCGAGCCCCATGCATCCGGTCGGGTTGCCGGCCATCGCGTGGATGCCGCCGTACGTGGCGCAGGTGCCCGCGGCGACGACCGCCCAGGCCTTGGGCGCGAGATGGTCGATCCACCAGTTGATGGTGAGCGGCTCGCCGGTGTCCAGGTCGTTGCCGAAGGAGGTCCAGTAGCCGCCCCCGGTGATGATGTTCTGGTTGGGGATCGACCCTTCGATGACGAGGATGAAGGGCGCGAGTTCCCCGGCCGCCGCGGCGCGGAAGGGCGCGAGGAACGACTCGCCGCCCTGGGTCGGTGACAGCACCTTGTTGTGCAGGCTGATCCGGGGCAGGCCGGGGATGAGGCCGAGGACGACGTCCTCGATCGGTGGTTGCCGGGCGGCGGTCATCGAGACGCTGTCGCCGTCGCAGCTCATCCCCTCCGAGATCCACAGGATGTCGATGTGGTCGAAACCCTCGCGTTCCCGCTCGCTCGTCGGCTCGCGGGCGACGTCTCGGGTTCCGGCGTCGGTGCTCATGTCCTGGCCCTCCCTCGTAGCCGGTCACGGATGCGGTCGTGGAACGCGGCGATCGCGTCCATCAGGACTCCTCGTTCGCGGACGCCGGGCCGAGCGAGCGGATGGCCCCGTGCAGCCGGGAGAAGATCTCCGGCGGCATCGCGTCGACCCGGTCGACGATCGCCGCGCCGCGCGGGTCGGTGGCGCGCGCCTCCCGCTTCTCCTCCTCGGTCAGCGTCAGCGTGCGCAGCGAGAGGATCTCGTCGATCTCGGCGGCGTCGTGCAGGTCGCCCGGGCTCTCCGGCGCGATCCGCGGGTGGTCGTACAGCAGGATCGGCGAGGACAGCAGCAGGTCGCGTGTGCCGGGCTCACCCGCCAGCACGGGAAACGTGTGGACGTTCGCGCAGGCATGTGCCTCGGCCTCCGCCCAGCCGGGCGGTTCGAGCAGCGAGACGAAGGACGACTCCCGGGCCGCGAGCAGCGAGTGCGTCGCGATCAGGGAGCGGCGCAGGGCCTCCTCCCGCGGCGCGTCCGGAGGCGTCGTGTCATCGGTGTTCTCGACGCGTATCCGCAGCCGGAACAGCGGGGCGGTCGTCTCGCACCGTGTCGCCGAGACGAACACGGACCCTTGTACGGGCCATCGGCGCGACAGCGCGCGGCCCACCGGGCGGCCGTCATCGTCGCCGAGGGTCTCGACGTCCTCACCGCCGGGGGCGCGCAGGTCGATTCTCTCCTCGCGGTCCAGGACGTCGGCGACACGGACGCGCAGGTCGAGGTCACGGGGCAGTGCCGCGTCGAAGCCCACCGCGAGCCGTGAGCCGGCGACCAGGTCGTCGGCGGGGCGGTGACCGCCGTCCGGCCGGCGTTCCTCGATCGATCGGCCGACCAGTTGCAGGAAGCGCAGCCGGCACCGCACCACGGCCTCGCCCGGGTCGGGGCCGGTCTCCAGCAGGCACTCGGTGCGCTGCCACCAGCCTTCGGCCGAGCCGGCGACACCGGCGTCGGCCGTGCCCCGCGCCTGCGCCCACGCCCGTGGGGTGAGAACACCGAACTGCCAGCGAAACCGGTTCTTGGCCGACGAACGCCGGTACGGGTACAGCAGGTAGCCCTCGTACAGGATGGCGTCGGCCACCGCGAGGGCACGGTCGAAGACGGCGGCGTCGTCCGGATTCGCCTCCATCGTCCCCGTCCTCCCCATGACCGTCCCGCCTGGCTACTCCGGTCTAGCAAGCCGCGGCGGCGTGCCGTAAGTGACGTCCGGCTAGGTGAAAGATGCACTTAGCGGGGAGTCTTCGCAGGTCGCCGCGGGTGCGACGACGATCGGCCCGGGTATGAGTCAGGGACCGTGTCGCTTCCCGTGCGACGACCCGATGGCGGAGGTGCAGTCGTGATGGTCGCGTCCCAGCGCCCGGCGGACACCACGGTCGTGGGCGGGCCCGCCGACGCCTTCGCCGCGCGGGCGGGCGCGGAGCCCCGCAACTTCCTGCAGGGCTGCGTGCTGCTGCTCCTGCGCGAGCGTCCCGCCCACGGATACGAACTGCTCGAACGGCTGAAGGCGTTCGGAATCGCGGACGGCGACTCCGGCAACCTCTATCGCAAGCTCCGGTCGCTTGAGGAACAGGGCATGGTCCGCTCGGAGTGGGAGACCTCGGAGACGGGGCCGAGGCGGCGCATGTACCACCTCACCGCGACGGGGGACGCCCGGCTCCGTGGCTGGGCCGGCGCCCTGGCCGAGACCCGCCGTCTTCTGGACTACTACCTGAGCCGCCACGCGCTGGCCGCCGACGCACCGGCCGCGTCCTGGCCGAGGGCCTGACCCGACCGGCCGCCCGGAAGACGCCTGCCCGCGCCGGTCAGCGGCCGACGCGGATGCGGACGGTGGCGGGTTGGTCGTCGTGCTCCAGCGCGTGCCGGGCCCGTTCGACGGCCTCGTGGATGCTCGACCGCGCGGCGGCCGGGTCGGCGTCGGGGTCGACGGTCACGTTGAGGAGCAGGTGCGGACGGGACCGGCTGCCGGTCAGGCCGGCGGTGGCCCGCCGGACGTACGGGTCGGCGCTCAGGTCGTCCTCCAGTGCGTCGGCGACCGCGCGAGCGGACAGGGTGGTGGCGCCGTACCGGGTGTCGGGCTCCAGCCGGATGGTCCGCAGGACCGGCCTGCGGCCCTGCGCGCCGAGCCAGCTCAGCGCCAGAATGCCGATGGCGACGGCGAGGGCCGCGAGCGCGATCCAGAACCAGAGGTGAGCGTCGGCGAAGGCGCGTACGAAACGGCCGATGACCGGCACGTGGGCGGCCCCCAGATGGTGCGGCACGAAGGCGGCGCCGCGGACGGCCGCCGTGAGGCCCCCGAGGAGCAGGATCAGCCCGGTGAGCGCCAGCCCGAGGCGGTTCGCGCGAGTGCCCATGAGGTCAGTCCTCCCGGTGCCGTACGGTCACGCGCAGGTGCGGCCGGTGCAGCGGCGCGAGCGTGCCGAGGCGCTCGGCGACGGCGCCGCGCACCTCGTCGGTGAGCCCGGCGACGTCGTGGAGCGGGCTGACGGCGCGGACGCGG
>NZ_JBHLZP010000233.1:0-14318 GCF_042429965.1 Actinoallomurus acaciae | reverse complement strand
ACCGGGCCACCGTCGTCTTGCCCGTACCCGGATTCCCCGCGAACACCAAATGCCGCGACAACGGCGGCGGAGACAGGCCGAGCTCCTCGCGCCGCTGGACCGTCCGCATCAGCTGTGCGAGCGAGCTGACCTCCTGCTTGACCCGGTCCAGCCCGACGAGACGGTCCAGCTCGGCCAGCAGGTCCTCCAAGCTCTCCCGCGCGTCCTCGTCCGAGGCTTCGGCCTCGGAGTCCCCGGCCGCCCGCTTCGGCGCACTCTCCGCCTGCGGCATCGACCCGGTGGTCACTCCGCTGGTCCAGCAGTCCTCGAACACCGGCGCCGCGCCGTCGGCGAGCGTGAGGTCCTCGCCGGTGTCGCGGACCACGCAGCGCCGCAGGGCCGGCGTCGCCTCCTCCCCCACGTAGATCGCGGGGAAGCCCGTCTCGGCGATGTCGCAGTCCTCGAACACCCCGGCGCTCCCCTGGCCGGCGTACAGGCCGTTCTTGCCCGTACGCGCGACCGTGACGTCGCGGACACGCGGCCGGGCACCGGCCCACACGATCAGGCCGCTTCCCGCGGTGTCGGTGATCCGCATGCCCTCGATCCACGCCTCGCTGCGCTCGTCCAGGAAGATCCCGGCCGAACCGGTCCTCTCGATGCGGCCTCCGGAGATCAGGACCCCGGTGTCGGCTCCGACCTCGATGGCGGTACGGGTGACGGCGGTGAACGCGCAGTCGTCGAGGAGCGGCCGGTGCGTTGTGGTGATCTTGGCGCCGGCCTCGACGTCGCTGACCTGGCAGCCGCGCAGCAGGGCGTCTCCGCCCTCGACGCTGAGCGCGGCCATCCGGACGTGCTCCACGGTCACACGTTCGGCGCGCAGCCCGGCCTGCCGGCGCACGCGCAGACCGTGCTCGGGCGTCTCGGACACGCGGCAGTCGCGCAGTGTGGCCTGTGCGCCGCCGTCGAGGTGGACGGCGGTGAACGCCGTACGGGACACCTCACAGTCGGTCAGGGACAGGGTGGCGGCGCCGCTGCAGTGCACCCCGTTGGCGGCCGTGCGGGTCAGCACCGTACGCCGGGCGTGGACGTCCGCCGAGTCCGCGAGGACCAGTGCCGTTCCGGTCCCGTCGACGAGGCGGACGTCCTCGATGTCCATACGGCAGTTCCCCGAGACGAGCACACCGGTGCCCTTGGCCTCGCGGACGTGACAGTCCTTCAGCAGGACGCCGGAGTCGCCGCGGGCCGACACCCCGTCGCCGGTACGGGTGATCTCGCACTGCTCCAGGCGGACCCGGCGCTCCTCCCGCCCGGCGTCGGCGCCGGCGGGCCCGTCCTCACCGGTCGTCTCGTTCTCGCGGTCGCCGGACCACCGTGCCGAGCCCTCGATCCGCACTCCCTCGGCGCTGGTGTCACGCAGCCGGCACCGGCGAAAACGCGGATGTGCGAGCCCCTCGACCAGGACGGCGGCGTCACCGGTCCGGCCGATCTCACAGTCGTCGAACACACCGCCTCCGGTGCCGGCGACGTGCAGACCGCTGCCCCGCGCGTCGTCCACCGTGGTACGGGCGCAGTCGACGTGCGCCGAGTCGTCCAGCCGTACGCCGTCGCCGTCCACCGAACGGATGACGCAGTCCTCGATCACGGTCCGGCTCGTACCGGTCAGGTAGATCCCGGCGTACACGGCGTCGCTGATCTCGCATCCACGCAGCGTGCACCCGGCGTCCGACGTGATCTCGATGCGGCCGCGGCCGATCTCACACCGCTCCAGTACCGGTGAGCCGCCCTTGACCAGGACGGCGGCCTCCTTCGGGGAGGCCCCCTCGACCGTGATGTCCTGGATGGTCGCGGCGCACCCGTGCAGCATGAGCGCGGACCGCTGCGGGGCCACGATGCGCACCGTGCCCGGGCCCTTGGCCGCGACGATCGTCACGTCCCGGTCGAGGACCACCGACTCCTGGTAGACCCCCGGCTGCACCGACACCGTCGCGCCGTCCTCGGCCGCGCGCACGGCGGCGCCGATCGTACGGTGAGCGCCCCAGGCGTTCGACGAGACACGCTGCCAGGCCGGTTTCACGTCAGATTCGTCCGCCGAGGTGCGCCAGGTCGCCGAACACCCCGAAGACGCCCACCGCGAGCGGCACGGAGAGGGCGACCAGGGCGATGCCCGCCGTCCCCAGCCAGGACGGCCGTTCTTCCGGAACCTCCGTCACGGTCGTTCTGCTCGCCAGAGCGCAGCCGACGGCGAAGACCGCGGCGCCGACGGCGCACACCAGCAGGGCGACGGATGTCGAGCGCAGGTGGAGCAGGTGAACGGGCGCCCTGAGCGCGACAGTGGTCACACCGGCGAATCCAGCAACGAGACGGGACATGACGGTCACGGGCACCTCGCTCTCTCCGGCCTGCGCCAGCAGGCCGAGGCTGACGCACAGGGCCAGCGCGACGGCGAACAGGTTGCCCGAGTCGCCCAGGACCAGGAGGCAGCCGACGACCGCCAGAGACAGAGTCAGTACGAGAGCGATCAGAGCGCCACGGCCACGCCCCATGACCGTCGCGATCTCCGTCGCCGGCTCGGCCGGCGTGTTCTTCCTCCCCTGCGCGGGAGCCAGGGCGGCCAGGCGCCCGGCGACGGCGGGTGCGGCGCTCAACATGATGAGTGCGACCACGCCCGTGACCGCCGCGCACTCGGCGTAGGACGCGTGCAGCACGGCGAGGAGGATCGCGACGGGCAACGCGATCGCCGCGAGCAGCGCCGCCAGCAGAGTGCTCACGTCCGGCACCGCGAGGGCGGCCGCGAGGGCGCCGATGACGGCCCCGGCCACGGTCCCGGCTGCCGCCGCGCTCGTCGACGCGGGAATCACGTAGCCGGCGAAGGCGAAGAGCGGACACGCGGCCATCGCGACCCCGGCCCGGAGAGGTCCGGGCATCGCCCAGTCGCGGCGGGCCGCCGATCCGCCGAGCAACGCCACGACGGATCCGGCGATGATGGCGATGAAGGCCGTCACCGGACCGCGCGGCCCGGTGAGCGCCGGCAGCGCGACCGCACCGACCATCACGGCCAGGCCGATGCCGACGGTCGTGAACACGCGATGACGTGTGTTCCACCGGTCCCATCCGCCGCGCACCTCTTCGGCCAGGTCCTCCAGGTCGGTGACGACCGGCTCCTCCGTCTCGCCCTCGACGGCGTCGCGCAGGTAGAGCGTCGCGCCGTCCGCGACTTGGGCCTCCAGCAGCGAAACGCCGAGGGGGAACGGTCTGGCGCCCGGCAGCGCGAGCGACCAGGACGCCGGGAAGGTCTCATCGGTCTCCTGGCCGCACAGCCGTGTCAGTTCGGGCACGTACTCGGCGATCGGAGCATGGGCCGGCACGGCCAGATCGACACGCCGCCGCCTGCCGACCACCGTGATCCGGCACCGTTCATCGTCCACTTCGGATTCCTCGCATCGGTCCTGGCGGGAGGTACGGGCCGGCTCAGTGCTGCCAGGTCTGGATGTTGGACCACTCGGCGTCGGAGTAGTTGCCCCAGTTGACGTGCATCGTCTGGGCGATCCGCCCGAGCACGCCGTCCGGGCCGAACAGGCCCTCGGCGGCGATGTTCCACTCCTGCTGGAGGCCCTGGTAGTAGTCGGCCGCCTTGCTCGCGGTCCAGGCGTCCGCCAGGGGCGCGAGCTGCGCCTTCAGTCGCGACAGATCGTCGGAGCAGGTCGTGGCCTGGGTGTTCAGCCACGCTCCGGCGCCCTCGAGACCGCTGCCGACGTAGATCGGCGTGCCGTCGATGTCCGCCATGAGAAAACGTCCTCTCGTTGACTAGGTGAGGTTCGCCCCGCCGATCGTGCGGCCTCCGGCGGGCAGGGACGTGTCGAGCGACCGCAGGTTGGTGATGTTCGTCTGCTCGGAGTCGGTGTAGTTCACGTAGTTGCCGCGCAGGCCGGAGGCGATGTCCGTCAGGCTGTCGTGGAGCATCTTGGCGTAGATGTCGTACTCGGCCATCAGCGTCTGGAAGGTGTTGTACGCCACGCCCTGCCACGACGCTTCCAGGCCGACGACGTAAGACCTGATCTGCGCCAGGACGCCGGCGATCTCCGTCGCGGTGTTGTCGGTACTCGTCGCGGCAGTGGAGAGATATTCGGGCGTGACCTTGTAGGTCACGCCTCCCACGGTCGTCGTGCCGCCATTCACGGCCATGGCGTCCACCTTTCTTCGTGATGTCACCGGGCAAGCCGGAACCCGCGGCAGGAAACGGCCTCGCCGGGTTCGTCGCATAAAGGCGAACTTGATCGTTCCAGTCGGCGCGCCGCGACGTCTTGGACACCTGCGCCAGATCGTTGAACGTGCACGTCCGGCGGCCGGATCACTGGCGCCGTCCTACCGCTTCGGCGGCAGGGACGTTCTCGCCCGCCGCCGATGTCCACTGGAAGAATTGCTTCGTTCCCCTCATCATGAGAGAAGAAAATGCAAGAAGACAATTTGGATTTCGAGACCACCGTCTTCGAAAAGGAGTACATCGAGCTCGGCGGACGCCGGGAGGCCATCGTCCGCGGCGGCCGGCACCTCTTCGACCGGCTCCCCCACGCCCTGGCGGGCGTCGGCCAGATCGGCGTCATCGGGTGGGGCCCGCAGGGGTCCGCGCAGGCGCAGAACCTCCGCGACTCGCTGAACGGCACGGTCAAGGTGGCGGTGGGCCTGCGGTCGGGGTCGCGGTCGTTCGAGGCGGCGCGTGCGGCCGGCTTCCGCGAGGAGGACGGCACGCTCGGCGAGATGTTCGAGGTCATCGCCGCGTCGGACATGGTCCTGTTGCTGATCTCCGACGCCGCGCAGACCGACCTGCACGAGAAGATCTTCGCCACCCTGCGGCCGGGCACCACACTCGGCCTGTCCCACGGCTTCCTTCTCGGCTACCTCGCGGACCGGAACGAGACGTTCCCCGCCGAGGTCGACGTCGTGGGCGTCTGCCCAAAGGGCATGGGAGCCTCGGTGCGCGCGCTGTACCTGCAGGGCGCCGAGGTGAACGGTGCGGGCATCAACGCCAGCTTCGCGGTCCACCAGGACGTCACCGGCCACGCCGTCGACCGCGCCCTGGCCTGGTCCGTCGCGCTCGGCGCGCCCTACACGTTCCAGACCACGCTCCGCTCGGAGTACCTGTCGGACCTGACCGGCGAGCGGGCGATCCTGGCGGCCGGAGTGCACGGGGTGGTGGAGAGTCTCTTCCGCCGCTACCGCGAGAACGGGATGAGGGACGAGGAGGCGTTCCGGCTCTCGGCCGAGTCGGTCACCGGCCCGATCTCCAAAATCATCTCCAGGGACGGTCTCCGGGGCCTTTATGAAAGGTTGAGCGAGGACGACCGGTCCGTCTTCGCCCAGGCGTACGCGGCGGCCTACCCGGTCGGCCTCGAGCTGACCCACGAGATCTACGACGAGGTGGAGTCCGGCAACGAGATCCGCAGCGTCGTGCTGGCCGGCAAGCGCCTCGGCCGCTTCCCGATGGGCAAGATCGACCAGTCCACGATGTGGCAGGTCGGCCAGAAGGTGCGCGGGAACCGGGCGGAGAGCGAGATCCCGCTGAGCCCCTTCACCGCCGGCATCTACTGCGGTGTCCTGATGGCCCAGGTGGACACCTTCCTGGCCAAGGGACACCCGTACTCGGAGATCGCGAACGAGTCGGTCATCGAGGCCGTGGACTCCCTCAACCCCTACATGCACGCCCGTGGCATCGCGTACCTGGTGGACAACTGCTCGACCACCGCGCGCCTCGGCGCCCGCAAGTGGGCCTCGCGGTTCGACTACCTGCTCACTCAGCTGGCCTATCCGGCGATGGACCAGGGCGCGGCGGCCATCGACCTTGCGCCGTTCACGGCGTTCGAGGACCACGTCATCCACGACATCCTCCGCGTCTGCGCGGAGATGCGCCCTCCGGTGGACATCTTCGTCGAGTAGACCGGTCCCGCTTCGGACGCCGGTCCATCCCCGTCGGGTGGACCGGCGTTTCGTCGTGCTAGATCACGTCCAGGCCCTGCGCACGAAGGCGGGTGTTCCGGTCCATCTTCCGGTACTGCGTCGGCGTGAGGCCGAAGCGCTGCCGGAACGCCCGCGAGAAGTGGGCCGCGTCGGCGAACTGCCATCGCGCGGCGAGATAGGTGATGGTGACCGAGGAATCCTGGGTCGCCATCTCGATCCGGGCATGGTCCAGTCTCCGCCGGCGCACGTAGGCCATCACGGACTCATCCGATTCGGCGAAGGTCCGGTGAAGGGTACGCAGCGATACGCCCAGGCCCTTGGCGATCGTGTTGGGATCCAGGGCCGGGTCGCGGAGATGGCGGTCGATGTACCGTTCGGCACGGCTGCGCATCTGCGAGGAGCTCACCTCTGACGAGAGTTCGGCGTCGAGAATCCCTCTGATGAGGTGAAGAGTGGCGTTCCGGGCTCTCTTGGCGGCCTTGCAGGTCAACGTGCCGGCCGTCTCGCCGAGCGCGTCGAGCTGGGCGAGCAGCAGGCGGGCCTCCGGCGAGGACGACCCCACTGCCACGAAGGGGATGAGCCGTTCGTAGGACACCTCGGACAGCGACTGCTTGGGAAAGATCAAAATACGCGAGGCCGTCTCTCCGTCCGACGAGTATCTCCAGCCGTTGCCGAAGTCCCGAATGCAGAGCACTCCCGGGCCGATCACCATGTCGTTTTCCGCGTCGGCGATACGGACCGAGCCCGCGGTCACCTGGAATACGACCATGAAATCGGCCCAGCCGCCGTCGAGCGAAGGACGGGAGAAGTGCACGCCGTGCGCACCGCTGACCCTTTTGACGATCAGCATGTCATCGAGGCTCTGCCAGGCCACCTGCTCCCGGTAGTCCGCCGCGACGGACACGGTCAGCTCCGGCGAGACGGCCGGCAGCCCCATATGCGCGGATCCTTTTCGCCACAGACGCTGAAGTAGTTCATCGCGCAGCGGCATATCCCGCGGTATTTCGATATGCCAGGTAACCACCTCGGGCAGATTCCTTTCTATCTCGACCGCCTGGCTTTCGTACGCCAAGTCAGCGAGCGCCACCCCGACCGCAAGCGTCGGATCACGTCGAAACGGCAGTCGGGCTCAGGGGACCTATCCATGGTGATGACGATTGAGTGACCTATGAGGCCGTGGACCTTACATCCACCGCAACAGCACTTCTATCGCTCGGCTCGACAGCGATCGCAGCCAGTGGCCGATCAATGCTGTAAGTAGACCACGGATGATCTTACGGAGATCGATCGAGGGTGAAGCTAGAAAGACCAAGCCATTGTCTTGCACGGGAGTGCCAATCCCACGTGCGCCCTCGCCGGTAATGATCTACGAGCTTTCCATCCTTACCCGACGACGGCAGGTGTCGGCAATCCGTGGCTCGGAGTTCCCACCGGCACGCGCCGGTGCCGTCACTCCGGGCGATGCACCGATTTCGGCTCGTCATGCGAAGGAGCCCACCAGTGAAATGTCAGGGAGTCGTTAAGAAGTCATGGTGAAAGTATGGTCTCGCCCACGGTCCGCCGAGCCGGGCCCTTCCCCCTCCTCGCCCACGCGCCGAAGCAGCAGTTAACTTCGTACCGATCGGTCAGCGTAGACATACGGGATGGAAAAGGGCTGAACGGGCACTTCCCCTGACGACGGCGGCCACGGACACGGGTTCAGTCGGCGTTCACTGGTTTCTTTCTCGACGGACGAGCGCCGCCTGCACACAGTAAGGGCCCGCACTGAACGTCGAGTCCCGCCAGTCCAGCTCATCGGCGGGCACGCCCGCGGATCGGCCGGTCACCAGAGACTCGGCGCCCTCCTCGACGTGGGTCGAGCCGTCCTGCTCGCTCGGCGTCCTCGGCGTCGCGGGCAGGGGGGCGGGTCCCGCGTCGGCCCGGCGGGTGAGGGCGTGCGCGAGGTCGTCGACGGCCTGGGAGAGGGACCGGCCATCGCCGGTCTCGCCCCCGGCGAGGAATCCCGTCGCGTCGAGGACGTGCCCCGGTGGGAGGCCCAACTGCTCCAGGACGTCGTCGGCCTGCCCGGTCAGCGACGCGAGGAGACCCGGCTCCTCGCCGAGTGCCCGCAGCGCGGTCCGGGTGCGCCACACGACGCCCTGGACCAGGAGCATCGTGGCCGGGTCGGGGACCGGCCCGTGCGCGCTCGGTCCGGCATCGTCGCCGCCGGTCCCGTCCGCCGTCGCGAGCGTACGGGCGAGCGCTCGCGCGGCGTCAGGTCCGCCGTCGGCGAGCTCGGCGGCGACGAGAAGGCGGGGCCGGAAGGACTCCTGCAAGTACGCCATCAGCCCGTGCTCGGGGGCCGCGGCCGTCTCCCGAACGATCGCCCCGGCCTCGGCCCAGACCCGCGCCGAGGCGTCCGGCGACAGGGTCTGCACGGTCGCCAGTGCCTGGCGGAGCGCGGGTTCGGGCTCGCGAAGCGGTTGGCCCGCCGCTTCGAGGCCGCGCGGCTCGTACGGGAGCGGCCGCCTCGTCCCGTTGAGGAGGTCGGCGGCGAGTGACCGGCCGGCCTCGGCGACCACATCGCTGATCGAGTTCTGCGCGATCCTCGCGGCCACCACCTTGACCTGGTCCGGTGACACGGCCTCCGGAGACGTGGCGGCCTCGTTGAGGAGCCGCAGCGCGGCCTCCCGGTATCGATCAGAGCCCAGCCGCAACGACAGCACCGCGTCGGCACGCCGGGGATCCAGCATCGCGCGCCGACCAACACCATCGAGCGTCTCCTCGGACGGCAGCGACCCGGGATCCACCCCGAACAGGCGCTCGCCGAACCGTACCGCCCCCTCGAACCCGCCCCACGCCAGCTCGGCACCGAAGAGCTCACCGACGTTGGCCTCCTCCACCGGCGACAGCTCCGTCGCTCCGGGAAGCCCGGCGAAATGCTCGGCCAGGATCCGACCGTCGGCTCGCAGCTCCTGGGCGACCGCATCGTCGACGCGGCCCACCAGGGTCAGCGTCTGCCCGGCGTCGTCCAGAACCTGCTGCCCCACCGGCTCACGCACCGGTGCGGCGGGCGGCGTCTCCGTGCTCGTCGTGTCGGCGGTCTTCGACGACTCCTCTCCGTCGGCGTCGGGCTCGGTCCTCGGTTCGGCCTTCTTCACGGCCTGGAGGGCCGCCTTCTCCTCGGCCCGAGCGGTGTCCATGCGCCGTTCGAGGTCGGCGAGCCTCTCATGCTCTTCCTGTGTCAGTTGCCGCAGGTCCTCCTCCCTGACGCCCGCGGCCCGCTGTTCGCGTGCGAACGTCTCCTGGCGGTGGCTCGCGGCCTGGCGCTGTCGTTCCCCCGTGCGCGCGGACTTCTTGGGCGCTGCGGGCTTGCCGTTCCCCGCGGCGTTCGCCCTCTCGTGGTCGTGCGCCTCCTCGATCGCACGGTCCAGGTGCTCCTTCGGCGTCAGCTTCCGCCGGGGCAGGCCACGCTTGTCCTGCTCGTTGTCGAACTGTTCCTGGCGCCGGTCCCGGCGTACTTCGTGCGCCGGGCGTTCGTCCTTGGCTCCCGCGCCCGCACCGGCATCGGTGCGCGCCCGGACGTCGCCGGACGAAGGAGCGGCGTCGTGGTCGGCCGCCGGTTGGTCCTTCACCTCGCCCGGCACGCCGACGGGATGATCCGTGGCGGGCGCGTCGGGATGTTCGGTCGCCGTACCCGAACCATCACCACCACGAACCCGCTGGGCGCCGCCACCGGCCCCCTCGCCGGAGCCCTCGCTCGGGCGGCCGATCAGCTTCTCGAATCCGTTCGCGCGTGCGTTGCCGTCCGGGCGGGCGGACGACTCGCCGGGGGCCCTGCCTTCGCCGGGGAAGCGGTCCTTACCGGGCGCCTTCTCCTCGTCGGCAGCGGGCCGGTCCCCGCCCTCCTCGGCGGCCTTGGCAGCGGTGTGCGGATGCTCCTCGGTGTAGGTCTCGACGATGTTCTCGGTCTTGCTGCCGGTGGACTTCGTTCGGGTACCGAAACCCTTGCCGCCGCCAGGGCCGTCATCGGAGCCACCGCCGGGGCCGCGTGAGTGCGTGTCCTCGGTCCGGATGATCTGACCGCCGACCTTGTCGTAGCGCAGTTCGTCGATCGAGAGCCTCCGCGGGGAGGCCGAGGTGAGCGAGCCGTCCTTGTCCAGGACCGGTGCGGCGTTGCCCTTGCCGGACGGAGCCCACTTCGTACGGGCGACCGTCCCGTCGGCGTGCACCTTGACGACGTCGAGTTCGTCGTCGCCCTTGAACTCCACGCGCTCCGGAGTGCCGTCGTCCTTGAAACGGTAGTAACTCTTCCCCGGGCCCATCGGCCCGGTCTTGGCGCCGGAGGACACCTCGGTGAGCGTCTGGTACAGGCCGGTCTTCGGGTCGCGGACGATCACGTTCGACGCCCCGTCCGCGACCGGCCCGCCGTCGACCCGATTCGCCTTGGGCGCGGTCACGAGCCGTTCGACCTTGGGACTTCCGAGCGGGGTCCCGTAGTGCCAGCCGTCCGGGCCGTCCTCATCCAGGCCGTGGTACTCGAAGCCGTCGTTCTTGCCTCCGCCCGGCAGCCGCACGTTCTCCGGGGGACGTTCGTAGGTCAGCAGGTCGATGTTGCCGTCGCCGTCGCGCCGCAGTGCCTGGACGGGCTTGACGTCGTCCCTGGGCGGCGCGGGTGCCCGATCCCGGGGACCGGAGACCTGGTGGCCGCGCTCGGAGGTGGCCTCGCTCGGCTTGCGGCTGACGCCGGCCACGTCCCAGGTGCCCGTGGCGTGGTCGTAGACGGCCATGCGTTCGGCCGGGTCACCGATGGGGATCCGCTGCCCCTGTCTGTACGCGAACGCGGAGTGCTCCTGCCCGCCCGTGGGCTTGGCGCTCACGACGACCTCGTCCGGGCCCAGATGCGTCTTGAAGACGGTACGCGCGCTCGGGTCGACCTCGCGGTACTCGTACTGGTCGGACGCCTTCGCCCCACCCGCGTCCGCACGGCCCTCTCCCGCCGGACCACTCCCGCCCGGCCGGTCACCACGAACGACCTTCACCAGATGCAGTTCGCCGGTCTTCAGGTTGATACGGAAAAGCTGCCGCGTGGGGTTCGGCGAAGGCTGATCCGAGGGCTTGGCCGACGAAGAGGCACCCGTCGTCTCCGTTGAGACGCCGTCCTCGCTCTTGTTCCGGTCGAACTTGTCGGCGTGCTCCCTGGTCCGGGCGTTGCGGTCTCGTGGACCGGGCTTCGGCGCGCCGGCCGGACTCTTGGCGCCCTCGGTCCGCTGGTCTTGTTCGGCCTTGGCACGCGAAGCCGTGGGCTTGCCGTTCTCCCTGGCATGCGCCTCCTGGATCGCCCGGTCCAGGTGTTCCTTCGGGGTCAGCCTCCGCGTCGGCAGGCCGTACTCCCGCTGCTCCTTGTCGAACTGTTCCTGGCGTTGGTCCCGGCGCATCTCGTGCGGCGAGCGGTTCGCCTTGGCCGCCGCGTCTTTGGCCTCGGCCGCCTTCGCCTTCTGCGCCTCCACCTTCGCGGTCGCACGTTTCACCATCGAGTCGAACGCCCGATCGGCCGGAGCCATGGACGAGTCGGCGTCGATCGTGGCCTGGTCCTCGGCCCGCGCCGGTTCACCGGGGGCGGACTCGGATCTCGGCGCCGGCTTTCCGGCTTTCTCCAGGGACTGCAGGGCCGGCTTTCCGGCTTTCTCCAGGGACTGCAGGGCCGCCTTCTCCTCAGCCCGAGCGGTGTCCCGCTGCTGTTCGAGATCGGCGAGCTTCTCGTGCTCCCCGGGCGTCAACTGGCGCAGATCCTGCTCACCCACCCCCGCGGCCTGCTGCTCCCGCTGGAAACCCTCCTCGCGCCGGGCCTTGGCCTTCTCCTCGGCCTCCGCCGAGCGAACGGGCCTCTTGGGGACCGGGGACTTCGCCGCTTCGGCGGCCGTTTTCTGCTCCGCCCGATAACGCTCTTCAAGCCCCAGATCCGCATGCTCACCAGGCGTCAGCCTCCGCCTCGGCAGACCAAGCTCATCCTGCTTCTCGTCGAACTCCTTCTGGCGTCGCCCACGCGGCGTCTTCTGCAGCTCCGCGTCGGCCGCGGCCTTTTTCGCCTGAGCGGCCTTGTTCTCCCATTCGGTCGCCCGGGCCTCCTCCGCCTCCACCTTCGCGGCCGCGCGCTGCCGCATGTCGTCGAATGCCCGCTCCGCAGGCGTCTTCGCGGAGGACTCGGCGCCATCCGAATTGTCGCCGAGAACCCGGTCGTCGGAGCCGCCGTTCCGTACGGGGCCGTCATCGGCCGCCGGACGCTCCTCGGTCGTGGCCTCGGCCTGCTCGACCGTCGCCCGGGCCGTCTTCTCACGAGCCCGGGCGGCCTCCCTGCGCCCTTCGAGATCTGCGAGCTCCTCGTGCTGCTTCGACGTCAGTTGCTGCAGTTCGTCGGCTTTCGCGCCGGCGGCTTCCTGCTTTTGCCGGTACCTCTCCTGGCGCCAGGCCTTGACCTTCTCCTCGGCCTCCGCCGAACGAACGGGCCTCTTGGGGACCAGGGATTTCGCCGCTTTGGCGGCCGGTTTCTGCTCCGCCCGATAACGCGCTTCGAGCCCCAGATCCGCATGCTCACCAGGCGTCAGCCTCCGACGCGGCAGACCAAGCTCATCCTGCTCTCGTCGAACTCCCTCTGACGCTCATCCCGACGCACCTGATACGGAGAACGGCTCGCCTTGTCCGCCGCGTCTTTCGCCGCAGCCGCCTTGGCCTCCTGCGCCTCCACCTTCGCGGTCGCACGTCTCACCATCGAGTCGAACGCCCGATCGGCCGGGACCACGGACGAGCCGTCGTCGGCGTGGGTCTGCCGAGGTCCCTCACCGGCGTCGGAACGCGCGGATTCGCCGGTGGCGTGCTCGGCCTCCTGCGGCGGTTTTCCGTCCTTCCGCAGCTTCTGCCGGGCCGTCTTCTCCTCTGCCCGAGCGGTCTTCATGCGCTGTTCGAGAGCGGCCAGCTTCTGGTGCTCTTCCGAGGTCAACTGCCGCAGATCCTGCTCACCCGCACCTGCGGCCTGCTGCTCCCGCTCGAACCTCTGCTCGCGCGAGACCTCGGCCTCCGCCGAACGAACGGGCTTCTTGGGCACCGGCGGCTTCGCCGCTTCGGCGGCCGGTTTCCGCTCCGCCCGATAACGCTCCCCAAGTCCCAGATCGGCATGCTCACCAGGCGTCAGCCTCCGCCTCGGCAGACCAAGCTCATCCTCTCGTCGAACTCCCTCTGACGCTCATCCCGACGCACCTGATACGGAGAACGGCTCGCCTTGTCCGCCGCGTCTTTGGCCGCAGCCGCCCTCGCCTCCGCCGCCTCCACCTTCGCGGTCGCGCGTCCCGTCATCGAGTCCAGCGCCCGATCCGACGGGGTCTTCGCGGACGACTCGCCCTCGGCTCCGGCTTCGCCGCGAACCTGGTCCCCGGCCCCCGTGGACTCGGCCGAAGCCGACTCGAACTTCGGTGCCGGCTTCCCGGCCTTCTCCAAGGTCCGCAGAGCCGCCTGTTCCCGGTGCCGGGCGGCGGCCCTGCGTCCTTCGAGATCGGCGAGCTGCTCGTGCTCCTCCTTCGTCAACTGCCGCAGATCCTGCTCACCCACCCCCGCGGCCTTCTGCTCCCGCTGGAAACTCTCCTCACGCCAGGCCTTGGCCTTCGCCGAACGAGCAGGACTCTTGGGCACCGCCGACCGGCGCGCCTCATCCGGCGAACGGTTCGCCTCGGCCGCCGCGTCTTTGGCCGCGGCCGCCTTCGCCTCCTGCGCCTCCACCTTCGCGGTCGCGCGCCCTGCCATCGAATCAAGCGCCCGATCCGACAGCGCCTTCGCCGACGACTCGCCCTCGGCGCTCCCCCCGTGGACATCGTCGGACGAGTGAACGGCCCCATCATGATCCGCCGCCGGACCATCCTTCGGTTGCCCGGGTCGCGCCTGCGGGGGGACGGCGGGGCCGTCGTCCACCGGCTTCTTCGGCGCGGTCGAGCCGGTCCGTGGGTCCGGCGTACGGGACGGGGGTTCCTGGGACGACGAGGCCTTCGGCCCGCCCGGACCGCCGTCGAGGGCCTTCGCTCCCGGGCCCGCGGTCGGCCGGTCCGGCGACTTGGGGAGCGGCGTACGGTCGGTTCCCGCCGGGGCGACGGCCTCGTCGCCGTGCGGTCTCACGGCTCCCGCCACATCGGCCGGGCGGGTTCCCGGGGCCCCGGTCGCCGACTCGGCGGTGGCGTTCGGTCCGGACTCGGCCGCCGACCCCGCCCGTGTGGAGGTGGGCGGCACCGGGCCTGCGTCGGCAGAGGCGGCCGGACCGGTCCGGTCAACGACCACGGCATCGTGCTCGAACGCCGAGTCGCCCGACGCCGGACGCCCGCCGACCGGCTTGGCCTGCGGGGTTCCCACGGGCGTCCGTGGGCCGC
>NZ_JBHLZP010000232.1:0-12610 GCF_042429965.1 Actinoallomurus acaciae | reverse complement strand
AGCCCGCGCCCTCGGCCGCCGGCGGCACCGGGCGCGGCACGTCGTCGATCCGAACCGGAACGCCGTCGACCGTGAGGCGTTCGCGCCGGCCGTGGTTGGCCTGCAGGAGCACGCCGACGGTCCAGCCGCCCTCCACGACGCGCGAGGACGTGCCGATGCCGCCCTTGAAGCCGTAGCAGATCATGCCGGTGCCGCCGCCGACGCCGCCCTCGGCGACCGCCTCGCCGGGCCCGCTCCGCGCCGCCGCCTCATACGCCTCGCGTACGTGTGCGGCGGTCACGTGGGCGCCGTCGATGTCGTTGAGGACGCCGTCCCAGGTCTCGCCCACGACCGGCAGCCCCCAGGAGCCGTGCCCGCGGCCCCGGCGTTCGAGGTCGATGAGCGTGTCGCGGACCACGCCGACGCTGTGGGTGTTGGTCAGCCCGATCAGCGTGGTGAGCATGCCGCCGTCGTGGATCCACGCGGTACCGGTGATCTCGCCGTTGCCGTTGAGCCAGTGGAACCCGGCGTACAGCGGCTCATCCTCCATCACGCCGTCGTGCGGGAGGATCACCGTCACGCCGGTACGGACCGGGCCCGCACCGACGCGCAGCGGCCCGTCGCCCCGGATGATCGTCGTGTGGCCGACCCGGACGCCGGCCACGTCGGTGATCGCGTTCGCCGGTCCGGTGTCCGCGGTGCCGATTCGGATTCCCAGGTCACGGGCGCGTTGTCGCAAGAATTCTCCTTCGTCGGCGGGGTGATCTTACGGTCGTCGCGTCGCGCTCGCTCATGAGCGGTCCCGTCGTACGGAGTCGAGCGCCAGGAGGGCGACGTGGAGCGACACGCAGGACTCCACGTCCTCCAGGTCGGTGTCGAGGACCCGTTCGATCCGGCGCAGCCGCTCGTACAGGGCCGGGCGTGACAGGTGGGCCCGCTGGGCGGCGAGCGCCTTGTTACGTCCGCTGTCGAGGTAGAGCGCGAGCACGTGGACGAGGTCGCCGCCGCGGCGGGCGTCGTGGGCGAGCAGCGGGCCCAGCTCGCGTTCGATGAAGGTCTGCAGGCGGGCGTCGTCGCGCAGCAGGTGCAGCAGCCCGCGCAGGCGCAGGTCGGGCAGGCGGTAGAACGGCCGGTCGTCGCCGCGCCGCGCGGCCACGTCGGCGACCTGCTCGGCCTCCAGGAACGAGCGCCGTACGTCGCGGATCGACTCGACGGTCGACCCGGCCGCCATGACGAAGCCGTGCCCCGCGTCCCCTCCGACGGCGTGGTGGGCGCGCAGCCGCCCGGCGACCTCGCGGAGGATCCGCTCGTCCTCGGCGCGGGCGGGCAGCGAGGCCAGGACGCCGACGCGCGCCTGCGGCGAACCCTCGCCGAGGGTGCCGACGAGGGCGGCGAGATTCGCGTCACGGCAGGCGGCGGCGGTCGCGTCGGCCAGCTCCACGAGCGGCGGGAGCTCGGCCGTGCCGACGGGGCAGGGGAGCACCACGATGCCGAGGAGACGGCGTCCGGTGAGCGGCACGCCGAGGGCACGCGCGCGTGCCGCGGCCTCCTGCGGGTCGGAGTAGGCGTGGGCGAGGATCCCGGCGATGATCGAGCCGTGGGCCTGGCGTTCGAGGCTCTGGGCGTGCTGGTCCAGCAGGCGCCCGAGTGCGAGGGTCGTCGCCGCGCGTTCGATCAGGACGCCGTCGCGCGGGGACGGCGGGCCCTCCCCGGCGATGATGAGACGTCCCCAGTCCTCCCCGCGCGCCCCGACGACGGTCACGAGCCACTGCGACGACGCGTCGTAGGCGGTGCGCTCATCCGTGCGCACCGCGCGGGAGCGGGTCTCCCAGCTCGACAGCAGCTCGGCCGGGTCGGCGCCCGCGGTGTCGGCGGCCAGCACCTGGTGGGCGAGGTTCTCCAGCACCACCGGACGGCCGGACAGCCGGGCCACCTGGCGGACGACCTCCTCGGGCGGCGCCCCGTCCACGGACAGCTGCGTGAAGACCTCGTGCAGCTTGTCCGAGGCCCGCAGCTCGGCGAGCTGGGCGTCGATGATCTGTGCGTGCACGGCCTCGGTGACGTCGACGAACGGCGTCTCGCGCGCCCAGGCGATCAGCGGCAGGCCGTACTCCTCGGCGGCGGAGATCAGCGCGGCGGGCAGCGTGCTGGCGTACTTGCGCCCCAGCTCCACGATGAGCCCGCTGGCACCGACCTCGGCCAGCTCGGCGATGTAGGCCCGCAGCCGCGCGGGCTCGTCCGGCAGCGCGATGCCCGTGGTGAGCACCAGCTCGCCCCCGCGCAGGAGGTGGGCGATGTCGGTGACCTCGGCGCTGTGCACCCACCGTACGCGGGCATCGAGTCGGTCCGCGCCGGCGACCACACGGGGATCGCCGCGCCGGACCGCGTCGAGCCGCAGGACATCGGCCAGACGCAGCACATTCGCGATGGTATCAACGGTCTGCGGGGTCGGGGGCCGTGGCCGGCCGGAGGGAGGCCGGCGCCCCGACCTCGGCCAGGCCTACTCTTGCCACCGATGGGCAGGCTACGTTCAGCCGGCGACGGTTTTCTTCCTGCGACCAACCTGTGAGGAGGAGGCGCCGCATTCGGGGCCCGCGCCCCGGGTCCGCGCCAGAAGAAGATGCAGCAGCTGAGAGCGGCCGATATCGAGCGTGAGCTGGCCTCGACGCCAGGCTGGGAGCTCGTCGAGGACTCCATCGTCCGCACGGTGAAGTTCCAGGACTTCAAGGCGGCGATGGCGTACGTCAACCGGGTCGCCGAGGTGGCGGAGGAGCTCAACCATCACCCGGACATCGAGATCCGGTGGAACATCGTCGTCCTCACCCAGACCACCCACGCCGCAGGCGGCCTGACCGAGCACGACTTCCGGCTGGCCCGGCGCCTCAACGCGCTGTGACCGTCGGCCCGCCGGGCATGACAGGCTGCCAGGCGCCGATCACGATTCCTGACACTGTGCCGCCTGGCGCTTGGCACGGGAAGGCAGGAAGACTCTAGACATGTCGGACTTGCTTGCACGCCATCGCGCGGTCATCCCCAACTGGGTGACCCTCTACTACGACGAGCCCATCGAGATCGTCAGCGGCAGGGGCAACCGTGTCACCGACGCCGAGGGCCGTACCTACCTCGACTTCTTCGCCGGCATCGTGACCAACACCCTGGGCTATGACATCGCCGAGGTACGCGAGGCGGTGGAGCGCCGCCTCGCCACCGGCGTCGTGCACACCTCGACGCTGTACCTCCTGCGCGGGCAGGTCGAGCTGGCGGAGAAGATCGCCCGGCTCTCCGGCATCGAGAACGCCAAGGTGTTCTTCACCAACTCCGGCACCGAGGCGAACGAGACCGCGCTGCTGCTCGCGACGTACACGCGGAAGACCAACCAGGTGTTCGCGATGCGGCAGAGCTACCACGGCCGGTCGTTCGGCGCCACGTCGATCACCGCCAACGCCTCGTGGAAGAACAGCGCGCTGTCGCCGCTCAGCGTCTACTTCCTGCACGGCGGTGACCGGCACCTGGCGCAGTTCCGCGGGCTGTCGGACGCGGACTACATCAAGGTGTGCGTGGACGACCTGCGCCACAACCTCGCCACCGTCGTGGGCGGCGACGTGGCCGCGCTGATCGCCGAGCCGATCCAGGGCGTCGGCGGCTTCACCGCGCCGCCCGACGGACTGTACGCCGCGTACCAGGAGGTGCTCGCCGAGCACGGCGTCCTGTTCATCGCCGACGAGGTGCAGACCGGCTGGGGCCGTACCGGGCAGAACTTCTGGGGCATCCAGAACCACGGTGTGACGCCCGACGTCATGACCTTCGCCAAGGGGCTCGGCAACGGCTTCGCGATCGGCGGTGTGGTCGCCCGGGGCGAGCTCCTCGACGCGCTGCACGCGACCGGGCTGTCGACGTTCGGCGGCAACCCGATCTCCACCGCGGCCGCGAACGCCACGCTCGACTACATCCTCGACCACGACCTGCAGGCGAACGCCGCCAAGGTGGGAGAGCGGATCATCGATGGGCTCCGGGCCGCCGGCGCCCGGCTCGACGTCGTCACCGACGTGCGCGGCAAGGGCCTGATGTTCGCCGTCGAGCTGTCCTCCCAGGAGGCGGCGCAACGCCTGCTGGAGGCGACGAAGGCCCGCGGGCTGCTCGTCGGCAAGGGCGGCCTGTACGGCGACACCATCCGGATGGCGCCGCCCCTCACGCTCACCGAGGACGAGGCCGAAGAGGGCCTGGCCATTCTGATCGACGCGCTGGAAGAGATCTCATGACCGGGCGGAGCGAGGAAGGGCGCGCCCCAGTGGTCACCCCTCCGGCGAAGGAGGACTCGTGAACCGGATCACTCACTGGATCGGCGGCAAGCCCTGGACGGGCACCGCCGAGCGCCGGGGCGACGTGTACGACCCCGCGACCGGGCAGGTGGGCGCGCAGGTCGACTTCGCGACCGCGGACGACGTCTCCTCGGCCGTGGCGACGGCCAAGGAGGCGTTCACCTCGTGGCGCGAGGCCTCGCTGAGCAAGCGCTCCGGCATCCTGTTCGCCTTTCGTGAGCTCGTACGGGAACACCGGGACGAGCTGGCGGGGCTGATCAGCGCCGAGCACGGCAAGGTGCGGTCGGACGCGGCGGGCGAGGTGGCGCGCGGGCTGGAGGTGGTGGAGTTCGCCTGCGGGATCCCGCACCTGCTCAAGGGCGGCTTCTCCGAGAACGTCTCGACCCGCGTCGACTCCTACTCCATCCGCCAGCCGCTCGGCGTCGTCGCGGGCATCACGCCGTTCAACTTCCCGGCGATGGTGCCGATGTGGATGTTCCCGGTGGCGATCGCGACCGGGAACACCTTCGTGCTCAAGCCGTCGGAGAAGGACCCCTCCACGGCGGTGCGGCTCGCCGAGCTGTGGCAGGAGGCGGGTCTGCCCGACGGCGTGTTCAACGTCGTGCACGGAGACAAGGTGGCCGTCGACGCCCTGCTCACGCACCCGGACGTACGCGCCGTGAGCTTCGTCGGCTCCACGCCGATCGCGCGATACGTGTACGAGACCGGCACGTCGCACGGCAAGCGGGTGCAGGCGCTCGGCGGGGCCAAGAACCACATGCTGGTGCTGCCCGACGCCGACCTCGACCTGGCCGCCGACGCCGCCGTCTCGGCGGGCTTCGGGTCGGCGGGGGAGCGCTGCATGGCGATCTCGGTGCTGGTCGCCGTCGACCCCGTGGGCGACGAACTGGTCGCCAAGATCAAGGAACGGGTCGCGCGTCTCCGCGTGGGCCCGGGGACGTCGCCAGACTCGGAGATGGGCCCGCTGGTGACCCGGCAGCACCGCGACAAGGTGGCCTCCTACCTCGACGGAGGCGTCGCCGAGGGCGCTACCCTGGCCGTCGACGGGCGCGAGCACACGCTGCCGCCGGGCGACGGCTTCTGGCTCGGGCCGACGGTCCTCGACCACGTCAGGCCGGAGATGGCCTGCTACCGGGACGAGATCTTCGGTCCGGTCCTGTCGGTGGCGCGCGTGCCGTCCTACGACGCGGGCATGGCGCTCATCGCGGACAACCCGTACGGGAACGGCACCGCGATCTTCACCAACGACGGCGGCGCCGCCCGCCGATTCCAGAACGAGGTGGAGGTCGGCATGATCGGCGTGAACGTGCCGATCCCGGTGCCGATGGCGTACTTCTCGTTCGGCGGCTGGAAGGCGTCGCTCTTCGGCGACACCCACGTCCACGGCACCGAGGGCGTGCACTTCTACACGCGGGGCAAGGTCGTCACCGCCCGCTGGCTCGGCCCCGAGCACGGTGGGGTCAATCTGGGTTTCCCCACGAACGGCTGACCGGCCGGCCCCGGGCCGATGCCCGGGGCCGGACAGCGCCATGCCGTGACGGGCCCTGATCGGGCCGCCGGAGTTCTCGATGGCTTCGCGACCCCCAATAAAGGTGCGTCGTTTTCGGGATTTTGCGCACGCTTACCTGCGCTCACCTTTTCGCCGGGCGGAAAACACGGGGATCCACATTTCGCGGCGTACGCTGCGGGTTTTCCGGGCGGGGCGAAACACGGTCCACGGTGATGTGGCCGATAGGGGCGGCCTCGGAGGGTGGTCACCGGCCGCCGAGTAGGTCACCATGGCCTCAGGGGGACCGCTCAACAGGTCCAAAGACGGAGCGCGGCCCGGTCGGCGCCGCCCGAACGCGGTCTGCGGACGGCGGGGGAGATCATTCCTGTCGCCATGCCGAGCGTGGCGTTGAACAGCGATTTTGCCCTGCCTAACTTCGTTGACTGGGCAAACTACAAATAATAGCTAGGGCTCTTGACCTCCTCTGTGGCATACGACACACTTCGTACTGTCGACTTTTGCTTCTCGCAAAAAATAAGACGTTCCCCGGTTGTCAGGGAGCCCCGATGTCTGCCGACGAATCGCTCGACCAGCAGCCGCATTCGTTACTGGCCATGCTGGCGGCACGCTACCCGCACTGGACGATCTGGTTCGGGCAGGCGACTCGTCACTGGTGGGCGCTCCCGCCGCACGAGCGGGGAGCGGACCGCTTCATCGAGGCCGCCGACGTGAAGGAGCTGGTCGAGTCGATCGAGGTCATCCAGGCGCGTCGCCGCGTGCCGGGCCCGTCACCACAGCCGGGCGGCATTCTCTTCGGCGAGGCCGAGGCGTCGCGGGCGGCCCGCGTGCCGGCGGCCGCGTGGCACGGCGGCCTGCGATGACCACCCATCCGCCGGCCGCCGCCGCTCCCAAGAGCCGCGGTCTCGGGCGAGCGATTTTCAGTCGCGCCGCCTCCCCCTCCAACACCTCCGTGACAGGCGTGACTGCAGAGGGGTGCTCTCCCGAGGCCGCATGACGCCCGGACAACCGCGTAGCCCCCGGCGCGGTTGTCCGGGCCTTCTCCTTCTTCCCTCCGGGCTTCTTCGCCGGCGTTGATCCGGGCCCCGTACGCATCCGCCCGCGTACGTCGTTACGCTCACCGCAGAGGTTCCAACGCGACGAACGGAGCGGCATGAGGCGTTCGCGGATGCTCGCGGCGGCCGTACTGGCCACCGCACTCGGTCTCGCGGGCTGCAGCGGCGGGGGCGGCGACGACGCCGGCCGGCGCACCAAAGAGGTGCGGGCGGCGCAGACCATGGGTCAGAGCGAGGGCCAGGTCTCCCTCGTGAGCTGGAACGGCTATGCCGAGAGCGGCGGGAACGACCCGCGCGTCGACTGGATCACACCGTTCGAGAAGAAGACCAAGTGCCAGGTCAAGATGAAGTACGCGGCGAACCCGCAGGAGATGCTCGACCTGATGTCGAAGCCGAATCTCCACTATGACGGGGTCGCGGCCACACCGGAGATCGCCGGCGAGCTCATCGCCTCCAAGCAGGCCGTGCCGATCAACACCGATCTCATCGACGACTACAAGGATCTCGAACCGGAGCTCCGCTCCCAGCTCACCGTGAAGGGCAAGCGCTACGCCGTGCCGTTCACCTGGGGGGCGAACCTCCTCATGTACGACCCGCGCACCGTGCGCCCGCAGCCGGACAGCTGGGCGGCGCTGTTCGACCCGGCCCAGGCGAAGAAGTACTCCGGCCACCTGGTCGTGCGCGACAGCCCGTTGACGCTGGGCGATGCCGCGCTCTACCTGCGCTCGCACAACCACAGGCTGCACATCAAGGACCCGTTCGCGCTCACGCCCAAGCAGCTCGCCGCGGCGGCCTCGCTGGTGGCCAAGCAGCGGCCGATGGTGAAGACCTACTGGCTCAACCCCTCGGACGCGATCGCGGCGTTCGCCACCGGCGACGCGGCGCTGGGCGAGGTCTGGCCGTACCAGGTCGACGTGCTGAGCCGCAGCGGACGGCCGGTCGCGGGCGTGACGCCGCGCGAGGGCGTGACCGGCTGGATGGACGCGTGGATGATGAGTCCCCGCGCCGACCATCCCAACTGCATGTACCAGTGGCTCAACTGGGCGAGTTCGCCCGAGGTGCAGCAGCAGGTGGCCGAGTGGGACGGCGTCGCGCCCGCGAACCCGGACGCCTGCGCCCGCGACCGGCTGCGCCCGCAGTTCTGCAGCGCCTACCACGTGGGGGACCGCGGCTACCTGAGCAAGGTGATGTTCGCCCGGATGCCGGCGGCGAGCTGCGCGAACAACAAGAGCTGCGCCGGCTACGCGGACTGGAACCGCGCCTGGCAGGACGCCCGCGGATGACCCCGGACAGGTGAAGGGGCGCGCGCCCGGCCGCCCCCGCCGGGCGCGCGCCTCTCATGAGCGTCCTGGGCTCCCCCCGGACTCAGGACGCTCTCCAATTAGGCTCTGGTCAGGCTCTCGCTTCGCCTGGTCTCCCGGCGCGCGCCCGCTCGTCGGCGTACCGGCTGCGGGATGATCCGCAGGGCCGGCACGCAGTCGTCGCACGCGAACACCCGCGAGTCGTCCGGCAGCCGGCCGACGTGGGCCCTCGGCCGCGGCCACTTCTTGTGGCACACGACGCAGGCCTCCCCGTCGCGCTGCTCGGCGGTCAGACCGTCCGGATCGAATGTCGGACCGGAACGGGCCATGAAGCTCAGCTCCCCCCAACTTCGTCGGCTCCGCTTCGGCTCCATTTCTATCGCCGGGAAGGTGTTTAATCAGTCGCCGAAATTGCAAAGCACGGCAAAACCGCGCCCAGTGCGGATTGCCGTACGCCGCGACCGTCCCACCGAGCCAGAATACGGATTGCCGACCACAAACCACCTGGTCGTACCCTCTTGCCGACGTAGTGCTGGCGAGTTCTAGATCGCTTCCTTCTTCAGTCCGATGGTCTTCGCCAGGTCCTTCAGCTCGGCTTCGAACAATGGGTCCATGTCGTCGAGCATGAAATTCATCTGGCCGAAGACCTCGATGGCCACCAAGCCGTACAGGCGCACCCAGGACGCCGCGAACAGCCGGATGACGCCCAGCGGGGCATCGACGTCCTCTCCGCAGCACGCGGCGGCGAACATCCGGAGCTGACGCCTCAGCGGGGCCGGGATCTCCTCGTCCGGCGGTACGGCGAACGGCTGCCGCCGCCAGAGTTCGAAGAACAGGGTGAAGAAGATGGCGCCCATCCGCTCACCGGCCAGTTGCACGCGGCCGTCCTCGGGCTCGGTGAAGCCCGGCACGGGCGCGCCGAAGACCATGGCGAACTCCGGCCGGTGGTCCAGCGACCAGTCGCGGAAGGCGCGGGTCACCGCGACGAGCCGTCCGCCGAGTTCGTCGGCGGGCATCGCGTCGCGCGCCGCCTCCATCGCGTCGCACATCTCGTTCGTGTACGTCTCGATCATCGCCGCCAGGAGATCGTCGAGGCTCGCGTAGTAGCGGTACAGCGCCGGGGCGGTCATGCCGAGGTCTCGGGCGATGCCGCGCAGGGAGATGCCGGACGGACCGTGGGTGCGCAGGTGCTCCCTCGCCACCTCCCTGATCTCCAGCAGCGTCGCGTCGCGCAGGCGTTCCCGGCGGGTCGGTGGCACGGCTCTCCCCTTGACGGCAGTAAACGGTGTGTGCTTTAGTAAACGCCGTTCACCAGTAAACGATGTTAACTCTTGCTATCGCCGCTAACAGGCTACTCGGGGAGCAGCGCATGTTCGAATCTCTCGGCCGCTTCGTCCAGCGGCGACGCCGATGGGTGATCGCCGGCGGCCTCATCCTGATCGCTGCCGCCTCCGTGTGGGGGACCGGGGTCTTCGGGGCGCTGAAGAACGGCGGCTTCGACGATCCGGGCTCCGGTTCCTCTCACGCCGCCAAGATCATCAACGACCGGATCGGCCCGGCCGACGACGAGCTGGTCGTGCTGTACGAGAGCTCGTCCACGACCGTGGACGACCCGGCGTTCCGCGGCGCCGTCACCGGTACGCTGGCCCGCCTGCCCTCGGCCGACGTGCCCCACGTCACCACCTACTGGAACAGCGGCTCTCCGGCGCTGGTCTCGCGCGACCGGCACGCGACGTACGCCGCGATCCGGCTGACCGGCGCCGACCTGCAGGAACGCCTGAAGACCTATGACCGGATCCGCGACGACCTGGCCGCGCCGGGACTGCGGACCCGGCGCGGGGGCGTCATCGGCACCAACGCCGAGCTGAGCCGGCAGACCTCCGCCGGCCTCGCCCGCGCCGAGATGATCTCCACGCCGATCCTGCTGGTCCTGCTCGTGGTGATCTTCGGCAGCCTGGTCTCGGCGCTCCTGCCGCTGGCCATCGGCGGCGTGGCGATCCTCGGTGCCTTCACCGCACTGCGGCTGATCACGCTCACCACCGACGTCTCCACCTTCGCGATCAACATCGTGACGATGCTCGGGCTCGGCCTGGCCATCGACTACGCCCTGTTCGTCGTCACCCGCTACCGCGAAGAATTGCGCCGCACCGACTCCGAGCGGGAGGCGCTGGTGCGGACCATGGCCACCGCCGGCCGCACGGTCGCCTTCTCCGGCATCACGGTCGCCATCGCGCTCGGCGGCCTGCTGTTCTTCCCCCAGATGTTCCTGCGGTCGATGGGCCTGGGCGGCATGGCGGTCGTGCTCGTCGACATGCTCGCCGCGCTCACCATCCTGCCCGCCCTGCTGGCGCTGCTGGGCCGTCGCGTCGACGCGCTGCGGTTCGGACGGGGGCCACGGAAGGAGAAGGACCGAGGCGCCTGGTCACGGCTCGCGGGCAGCGTCATGCGGCGGCCCGTCGCGTACGCCACCGGCTCGGTGCTGGTCCTCCTCGTGCTGGGCGCGCCGTTCCTCGGCATCCGGTTCGGCAGCATCGACGTGCGCGCGCTGCCGCCCGGCGCCGAGCCGCGCGCCGTCTCGGCGACACTCGACCGCGACTTCTCCCACGGCGCGCTGTCCCCGATCGACGTCGTCGTCGCGGACGACGTCGCGAAGGCGGACCTGAACGGTTACGTCGGCCGCCTGCGGGGCGTGCGCGGGGTCGCGGGCGCGGACGTCGCCGGCACGGGCCGCGGCGCGACGCACATCGCGGTGCGCACGTCGGCCGACCCGCAGTCGCAGCAGGCACGCGACCTCGTCAAGCGGATCCGCGCGCTGCCCGCCCCGGGACGGGTGTACGTCGGCGGCCAGAGCGCCGAACTCGTGGACCTGCTGAGCAGTCTCGGCCATGTGCTGCCGTGGACCGCGCTGTTCGTCGGCGTGGTGACGTTCGCGCTGCTGTTCGCCGCGCTCGGCTCGGTGGTGCTGCCGCTCAAGGCGCTCGTGATGAACGCCCTGTCGCTCAGCGCGGCGTTCGGCGTGATGGTCTGGGGCTTCCAGGACGGGCACCTGGCCGGTCTGCTCGGCTTCACCTCCACGGGGGCGGTGGAGGCGTCGCAGCCGGTGCTCATCCTCGCGGTGGCCTTCGGGCTGTCGATGGACTACGAGCTGTTCCTGCTCAGCCGGATCCGCGAGGAATGGGACCGTACGGGGGACAACACCGCCGCGGTCGCCGCCGGTCTGCAGCGCACCGGCGCGATCATCACGAACGCCGCGCTGCTCCTGGCCATCGTGATCGGTGCCTTCACCACCTCGGGGATCATGTTCATCAAGCTGATCGGAGTCGGGCTGCTCGCCGCCGTGGTGATCGACGCCACGCTCGTACGGGCGCTGCTGGTGCCGGCCACGATCCGCCTCCTGGGCCGGGCCAACTGGTGGCTGCCCGGGCCGCTGCGCCGTCTGCATGCCCGGGTCGCGATCAGCGAGGCCGGTTAGGGCCCGTCACCGTCCTGCGGAGGACGGGTTCGGGAAAACGCGTCAGGCGGATCACCTCCGTCTGGCGCTATTTTCCTTATATGAACAACGGTGTCGGGATGGTGCTGGCGGACCGGTACCAGATCCTCGGGCCGCTCGGCCGGGGCGGGATGGGCGCGGTGTGGCGGGCGCGGGACACCGACCTGGATCGCCTCGTGGCCATCAAGGAACTCCGTCTGCCCGACCAGGTAGGCGATGACGAGCGCCGTGTCTGGTACGCGCGGATGGAGCGCGAGGCGCGGGCGACGGCCCGGCTCCGGCACCCGGGCATCGTGACGGTGTACGAGCGCGTGGTGGGCGACGACGGGCGCCCGTGGATCGTCATGGAGCTCATCCAGGGCGGTTCCCTGCAGGACGTGCTCCGCCGGCAGGGCCGGCTGCCCGCCCCGCAGGTCGCCGCGATCGGCCGGCAGGTGCTGGCGGCCCTGTCGGCGGCTCACGGGCGGGGCATCGTGCACCGCGACATCAAACCCGCCAACGTCCTCCTCGAGGGCGACCGGGCCGTCCTCACCGACTTCGGCATCGCGATGCTGGACGGCGACGTCACCCTCACTCACACCGGCGCGATCCTGGGCACCCCGGCCTTCATGGCACCCGAACAGGTGCGCGGAGACCGCGCCACCCCCCGGTCGGACCTGTGGTCCCTGGGCGCCACTCTTTACGCCGCCGTCGAGGGTCATCCGCCGTTCTCCGGCCCCACGCACGGGTCCGTCTTCGTCGCCATCGCGACCGAGGACCCCGCCCCACCCGTCCACGCCGGGCCTCTCACCGAGGTGCTGACGGGCCTGCTGCGCAAGGACCCCGCGGAGCGGCTCACCGCCGACGCCGTCCGTGGTCCGCTCGATTCCATCGCGGACCGGGAACGACCGCCGGGGCCGCGGCAGGGGGCGGACCCGCGTCCGGCCGCCCCGCCGCCGCAGTCGCCTCCCTGGCCGCCG
>NZ_JBHLZP010000231.1:0-12620 GCF_042429965.1 Actinoallomurus acaciae | reverse complement strand
GGCGAGCGCCGCGGACCGTACCCACCGGCCCAGCGCGATGCCCGGCGCGGCGAGCACGCCGAGCACCGCCGCCAGCACGGTGGCGAGCGCCGTGCCCGCCACCGCCATCCAGACCGTCTCCAGGAGGTGCGAGAAGACGCTTCCCGCGTCGTTCAGCGTGGGCGGCCACGCCCGCCGGAGCAGGGAGGCCAGTTCGGGCAGGCCGGTGGCCTTCACCCCGAGCAGGGCCAGCGCCGCCACACCGAGGACGCCGAAGACCAGGGGGAAGCCCCAGGCCGCGGCGCGACGGGCGGTGATCGGCGGCCGTACCGGGACGACGGTCATCAGGCGTGCACCGATTCGGGCACGGTGCCGTACAGGCCGCGCAGCCGGCTCGTGTCGAGGGCGGACGTCGGCGCGTCGAGGACGACCGTGCCGTCCCGCAGCCCCACCACGCGCCGCGTCCAGCGCAGGGCGAGCTCCACCTGGTGCAGCGTGCACACGACGGTGAGGCCGTCCTCCCGGCAGACCCGGACGAGCAGGTCCATCACGGACGCGGCCGACTCCGGATCCAGCGAGGCCACCGGCTCGTCGGCGAGGACGAGCTCGGGCCGCTGCATGAGGGCACGGGCGATGGCCACCCGCTGCTGCTGGCCGCCGGAGAGGCTGGCGGTGCGCTGGTAGGCGCGGTCGGCCAGGCCGACGCGGTCCAGGTGTTCCAGCGCCTCCTGCCGGAGGGACCGCGGCCAGGTGACGATCCCGTAGCGGGGACCGCGCACCCGGCCCAGCGCCCCGGTGAGGACGTTCTCCAGCACGGTGAGCCGGCCGACGAGGTTGAACTGCTGGAAGACCACACCCACCCGGCGGCGCAGGGCGAGCAGCCGCCGGCCGCGCGCCGTCGCGACGTCCACGCCGAGTACGCGCACCTCGCCGGCGTCCGGCCGGGTCAGCCCGTTGAAGTGGCGCAACAGGGTCGACTTGCCCGACCCGGACGGGCCGAGGACGCCGACGATCTCCCCGCGGTTCACGGTGAGGTCGATCCGCGCGCAGGCGTGCACGTCGCCGAAGGACTTGGCCAGCCCACGCGTCGAGACCACGACGTCCGTGCCTTCGGTCCCCTCGCTTCGCCCGGTCATGCCTTGGCGCAGTTCTCGTTCTTGGTCGCGGCGCAGACCTTGCGGACGGTGTCGAACGTCGAGTCGCTGACCGGGGCGAAGCCCCAGATGGCGGCGTCGGAGGTCACCTGGCAATGGCCGGTGTCGGGACAGATGCCGAGCTGGACCATACGGTCCTTCTGCGCGTCCTTGGTGAAGACCTGGACCAGCCTGGACCTCACGTCGGCCGGCAGCGTGTCGCGCATCGCGACGGGGGACTGCGGGATCGGCGCCGACTTCCAGACGACGCGGACCTGACCGGGCTTCAGCTTGCCCTTGCCCGGCAGGATCGTGTCGACCATGGCGTTCTCGGCGAAGCCCGCGTCGCACTTGCCGGACGCCACCGACAGCACCGAGTTGTCGTGCCCGCCCGCCATGACGGGGGTCACGCCGGTCTTCGGGTCGATCCCCGCGCCCTGGAGAGCGGCGGTGGGGAACAGATAGCCCGAGGTCGAGCTGGGGTCGACGAAACAGACCTTCTTGCCCTTGAACCCGCTGATGTCGGTGATCGGGCTGTTCTTGGGGACGATGCCGTAGCTTTGATAAGTGGGCGGCTGGCCCTTCTCGACCATCGAGCCGATCGGCGTGATCTTCGCGCCGTTGTTCTTGGCGAGCACGTACGACAGGGGCCCGAACTCGGCGATGTCGATCTTGCCGGAGACCATCCCCTCGATGACCGCGTTGTAGTCGGTCGAGCGGACGAACCGCACCTTCTTCCCGGTGTCCTTCTCGATCAGCTTGATGATGTCGCCGTACTCGGCGGTGGGGTCGATGTTCTGCTCGGACGGCACCGCGGCATAGCGCAGCGTGCCGCCGTCGTCGCCCCCGGAGCTCCCGCTCGCCGAACCGCAGCCCGACGCCGCCAGGGCGATGGCACCCGCCAGCGCCGCGACCGTGACCTTCAGTCTCATGATCGTTCTCCTGCTCGCGTACTCGGATCGGTTGCCACGGTCGGCAGCACCGGTGTTTTGCGGGTCGGACTCTCCTTTCGGCGCACGAACCCGCGAGTGAACAGGGCGCGAACATGCGCTGGGAAGGGACGCTCGTCACCGCCTCGGACCTGCACGGCCACCACGCCGACACCGCGTCGTCACGTGCGCGAACGAGGTTGTCCGGCCGTAAGCGAACGTCGACCAGGAGGACCCCTGACCGCGAGGGAATCGAAAGGCACGCCCCTGTGGTCACCCCTTCCGGCGAAGGAGGACTCATGAACCGACTCAGCCGTGCCGAACTGGCCGCGTTGATCGAGGGCCTGGCCGACCTGCCGTACGGCGGGGAGGCGGTGGACCAGCGCACCCACGCCCTCCAGACGGCCGCGCACGCGGTGGAGGCGGGGGCCGACGACGAACTCGTCGTCGCGGCGGCCCTGCACGACATCGGCCGCGCGGGCGCCGTCGCCGTACGCCATCGGGGAATGCCGCACGAACACGCCGGGGCCGCGTTCGCCCGTGAGCGTCTGACGGAGCGGATCGCGTGGGCCATCGAGCAGCACGTTCCGGCCAAGCGCTATCTCGTGGCCGTGGACCCGGACTACCACGCGGGTCTCAGCCCGGTGTCGGTACGGTCACTGCGCGCTCAGGGCGGTCCCATGACGCCCGGCGAGGTCGCGGAGTTCGGCGCCCACCCGTGGGCGACCGACGCGATCGCCCTGCGCCGCTGGGACGACGCGGCGAAGGACCCGAGCGGGCCGGTACTGCCCCTGGACGACCTCCTCGACCGCTACGACCGCCTGTCGCCCGAGGCCTGAGACCGCCGGACCTCCGGTGAAGCGGGCGCCGTCAAAGCGAGGAGGTCCGCGTTCCCCGGGTGCCGAGGACCGGCCCGCCGTCGGGGATCGGTGGCCGATCCGTGCTCAGCGTTTCGCGACGCTGAGGGATCGGCCGCCGGGCCCGGAGACGGCGCTCGTCCCCGGGCCCGCCGGCCTGCCGGTGAAGGAACCGGTCGGTGTTCCGCCCGCCAGCCGGGCGCCGAGCCACTGCAGGGCCGGTGGCAGTTCGCGGCGCCACGTGCTGAAGTGGTGGCCGCCGAACGGAAGCGTGATGGAGGCGACGCGCATCGGCGGGCGGGCCAGGGCGAGGAACCGCCGGGTCTGCGCGTAGTCCTTCTCTCCCACGCGGCTGGTGGTCAGCAGGATGCTGACCGGCGGAGGAGGCAGGTGCCGAAGCCGCCAGAGCAGGTCGTTCTCGTCGCGGTACGCCTTGCTGTGGCCGTAGAGCTCGCCGGTGGTGAAGTCCTGGAGCGCGTGGTAGTAGCCCGCGAGGGAGACGCCGACCGAGTACCGGTCGGAGTGGCGCATCGCGAGCTTGGCCGCGCAGTAGCCCCCGGTGGAGTCGCCCATCGCGCCCCAGCCGGCCGCGCGGGTGGTGGTCCGGTACGCCGAGGCGAGTGCGGTCGGCACGTCCTGGGCGAAGAACGTCTCGGCCTGGGGGCCGTGCGGGACGTCGGTGCACTCGGTGTCGCGCGGCGGCGCGACCGTCGAGCGGAGCATGACGACGATCGCCGGTGGCATCCGCCCCGCGGCGATTTCCTGCGCGACCGTCTTCGGCAGCCCCAGGTGAGTGATCAGGTTCTGGGCGTCGCCCGGGTATCCGGTGAAGGCCACGATCACCGGAAAGCGCGTCCGGTTCGACCCCGCGAAGTACTGCGGCGGAAGGTAGACGAACGCGGGCTCGCTGATCAGCGTACGCGTCCCGTGGATGACGACGGAGTCGATGCGGCCCTGTCCGGCGGACATGCGGTACCGGGGAGCGGTCGGGTCCGGGGTGACCAGCGCGCTCTGGTTCGCGGCCGGGGTGTGCGTCGAGGGAACGCCGAGGTTCTGGGTCCTGGCGCCCACGCCGACGAGATCGCCCCACGAGCCGTAGAAGTCGAAGGAGGCGTTCACCAGGTCCAGCACGGCCAGGACCACGCAGAGCTGGCAGCCGAGGACGAGACCGAGCCGGGCCAGCACCTTCACGGGGCTGCCACCCGCCACACGAGGCGCGAGCCGTACCGTCGCGACGATCGCGATCAGCGCGACGATGACGACCGTGACCTGCAGGGGAACGCCGGTGAGCCTCACGACGAGCTCCCAGAGGTGAGATGGGCGCCGAGCCAGCGCAGCACGGTGGGCGGACTCTGCCAGGCGGTCGGGGGCAGCGCGTAGGCGTGCATCGGTGGCCGGGCCCCGGCGGCGAAGCCGTCGTCGGCGACCACGCCGACGCTGATCGGCGGGGGCGGCCGGTGCCGCAGCCGCCAGCGCGGGTCGTACTCGTCGCGGATGGCCCGGCTGCCGCCGTACAGGTCGCCGGCCGGAGGCGTGAGCGCGGCGGCGGTGAAGACGGCCGAGCCGAACCGGTCGGAGTGGCGCATCGCGAGGAGCGCCGCGCAGTACGCCGCCGACCCCTGCGCCCCGGCCACCGACCAGCCACTCGGCGTACCGCTCACGCGGTACGCCGCGCCGACGGCGGCGAGCAGGTCCTGGCTGAAGAACGTCTCGCCCTGCGCACGGCCGGGCGCGTCCACGCACCCGGGGCCGACCGGCGCGATGACGATCACCATCGGCCGTACGCGCCCGGCGGCGATCTCCTCCGCCGCCAGCATGGGAATGCGCTGCCGTACGATCGCGTCGCGTGCGGAGGCGAGGAACAGCGCGACGGGGAACCGCCGCTGCCGGTCGCTCGCGTACTGCGGCGGCACGTACACGTACACGTGGGCGGAGATCCCCGATCGCGCGCCGTGCACCGCGAGGGTGGTCAGCCGCCCGTCGCCGGCCGGCAGGCGGCGGGTGAGGGCGTTCTGCGACGGTGTCGCCGAGGGCGCGGCGACGGGGGAGGGGACGGGCCCGGGGTGCTTGTCGGCGATCCGCACCGCGCCCGCGTCCATCCCGAACAGGTCGCGCCAGGACGAGTAGAACTGCATGTTGGAGTTGATCAGTACGAGCAGGGCCAGCAGCAGAACGACCTGGCTGCCCACCAGCAGGCCCGTTCGTGCCGTCACCTGCGCGCGTCCGGTGCCGGAGTACCTCGGCAGAAACCATACGCAGGCGGCCACCGCGACCAGCGCGACGACCAGCAGCGATACGACGAAACCGGCCCCGGTCAGCCCCATCGGCGCACCCGCGGGCCGCGAGCCGCGTGGTCGTTCCCGCTGGGCGAGAAGGCACGTTCGGACATGCTCGGCTCCCCCTTTGGCGAATACGTGCCGCCACAGTAGGAGAGCGCGGGTCAGGGCATCCTCAGCGCTGAGTAAGGCCGCATTTACCTTGGCACGTCACGACCGGACGAGGGCGGCGAAGACCAGCCGGCCGCACTCGGCGATGAGGCCGGCGCCGTCGGCGATCCCCTCGGTCAGCGCCGCGACGACCACCGGCGGGCCGGCGGGCGGGTAGACGATACCGGCGTCGTGGCGCACGCCGGACAGCTCGCCGGTCTTGTGCGCGAGGCGGAACTCCGGCGGCAGGTGGCGCGGCAGCCGGTCGTTGAACTGCTGCGCCTCCAGCGCCTGTACCGCGAACGGGGAGTCCGCCAGCCGGGCCAGCACCGACGCGACGTCGGCGGCGCTGGTCAGGTTGTTCAGGCCGCGGGCACGTGCCTCCAGGTCCATCATGTGCCGGGCGAGCACCGTGGCGGTCAGGCCGTGACGCGCGCACCAGGCGTTGACCGCCTCCCGGCCGATCCGGTCGATGAGCACGTTCGTCGCCGTGTTGTCGCTGACGACGATCATGAGGGTGAGCAGGTCGCGGACGCTCATGTCGGCGACATCGGCCAGGTGGGCCAGCACGCCGGAACCCCCGGCCGCCGGTCGTACCGGGAGCCGCTCGTCGAACGGCGGCCCCGAGTCGAGCGCGGTGGCCAGGATCGGCAGCTTGATCAAGGACGCCGCGGTGAACGGGTGGTCCGGCGCGATCTCGATCGCCTCACCGCCGCCGCCGTCGAGCGGGCGGACGACGACGCCCGCCCGGCCGCCCGCCGCCTCGGCCTCCTCGACCAGCCCGGTCAGCGACTCGCCCAGATTCATGTCAGCACCAGGAAGAGCACGGTGAAGAGCGCCGTGTTGGTGACGATGATGGCCCAGCCGTTGAACAGCATCATGCGAAGGCTGGACGAACGCGCCAGGCCCATCTGCCCGATCATGTCGGCGCCCGGCAGCGGGCCCAGCTGGTCGATCTGGGAGACGCCGAGCAGCGCCACCGCCCACACGCCGGGCGCGATGCCGAGCGCGGCGCCGATCGGACCGAACAGCTTGTTGACCAGCACCACCTGGGCGACGGCGGCGCCCGGCACCGCGTGGAGGTAGCCGAGGAAGACGATGAGCATCAGGAACACCCACGGCCCGGCATGGGACAGCGTCGGCTTCAGGTCGGCGAAGACCGCGTCGAAGGCGCCGGTCTTCCCGATCAGCGTGAGCATCGGATCGAGCATCCAGAACAGCAGGAACAGCCAGATCAGCCGCGCCGCGCCGGTGTACATCGCGTCCAGGATCTTCTTGGGCGCCAGCCCACCGGCCAGCCCGGTCGCGACGGCGGTGACGACCATGACGACCAGGGCGTAGGAGTACGCGGCCTTCTCGACGATGCCGTAGACCGCCAGCGCGAGCAGCACGACCGCCAGGACCAGGGCGGCCCGGCGGGCGCCCGGACGGTCGGTCTCGGCCGAGGTGTCGGCCGCGTCGGCGGCGGTGTACTCCTGGTCGGTGTGGCGCTGGATCCAGTGCGCCATGAAGAAGCCCGTCACGATCGTCACGGCCGCGACCGGCAGGCCCGCGTGGAGCAGGTAGCCGCCGTAGCTCAGCCGCGTCGCCGCCATGATCGTCACCACGGGCGGGGTGAACGGGCCGGTCATCAGGCCCGCCGCGCCGGCCGCGTGCAGCATCGCCGCCACCGCCGGCGGACGCCAGCCGGTGCGCGCCGCGATCGGGATGATGATCGGCGCCAGGATCGCGTTCCCGCCCGCCAGCGTGCCCAGTGCGCCCACGATGATGAGCGAGGAGACCATGATGCCGATCTGGACGCGCGTGCGCGTGTTCAGCCCGATCCGGCCCATCACGAATCTGATCAGTGCCTGCGCCGCGCCCGTCTCCTGCGTGACCTGCCCGAGCGCCGAGCCCAGGAGGATGATCACGCCGATGACCGCGACCAGCGACCCGAGAGACGTCGCCATCTGGGCGCCGAGGGGGATCGGGCCGGTCCGCGTCATCACCGCGGCGACGATGAGCGCGCCGGCGGTCGCGAGCACCACGTCCACGCCGAGGAGCGCGAGCACCGCGTAGAGGAAGATCGGGATCAGGCCCCACAGCCCGGCCTCGCCCCCGGACGCGGCGATCACGATGCCGATCACCAGCGCGACCGCGAAGCCGCCGGTCGCGATCGCCGGCAGACGCCGGAGGCGCCGGTCCGGGGCCGCCTCGTTCTCCGCGGAGGTGGTCGTACTCATAGGGGGAGTGCTCCTCAGGGCCTGGGGCGCCGGAGTACGCGTCCGGGACGGTTTCCGGTGAGGGTCGCGTCACGCAGCGCCGCGGTGCCGTTCACGACGACGTGGCGTACGCCCGTCGCCAGGTTCCAGGGATCGTCGAAGGTGGAGGTGTCCAGGACGGTTCCGGGGTCCAGGACGACCAGGTCGGCGGCCAGCCCCTCGCGGATCCGGCCCCGGTCGGTCAGCCCGGCACGCGACGCGGGCAGCCAGGTCATCTTCCGTACGGCGTCGGCGAGCGTGAGCAGCCGCCCGTCGCCCGCGTACCGTCCGAGCACGCGCGCGAACGTGCCGAAGCTGCGCGGGTGCGGCCGGCCCGTACCGGAGGGGCGGAGGGTCCATCCGTCGCTGGCGACGCTGACGTGCGGATGCGCCAGCACGGTGCGCATGTCGTCCTCGGCCATCGCGTGGTTGACGATGCCGGCCGCGCCGCTGTGCGCGGCGAGGACCTCCAGGGCGGTCTCGGCCCCGCCCAGGCCGAGTTCGGCGCCGAGTTCGGCGAGGCTCCGCCCGACCCGGTCCGAGTACGGGCCCGGCGGCAGTTCCGCGAGGACGATGGCGTCGGGGTCGATCCGAGTCTCGGCGGCGATACGGCGCCGGACCTCGGTGTCCGCGAGGCGGTCCAGCAGCCGGTCCACGCCGCCGTCCAGCGCCCAGCCCGGCAGGCGCGAGGTCAGCGTCGTGGAGGAGGCGGTGTAGGGGTAGACGTCCGCGGTGACGTCGACGCCGTCCGCGCGGGCCTCGTCGATCAGCCGCAGCGCCTCGTGCACCTTCCCGTGGTTCTCGCGGCCCATCGCCTTGAGGTGGGAGATCTCCAGGCGTACGCCGGACTCGCGCGCCGTGGTCAGCGCCTCGGTGACGGCGTCGATCAGCCGGTCGGCCTCGTTGCGCATGTGGGTGGAGTACAGCAGGCCGAGCCGCGCGGCGGTCCGCGCCAGCTCGGTCACCTCCTGCGGCGGCGCGTAGGTCCCGGGGGCGTAGATGAGCCCGGTGGAGAAGCCCGCCACGCCCTCTTCGGCGGCCCGTTCGATCAGGCGGCACATCGCCGCGAGCTCGTCCGGCGACGCGGGCCGCTCGTCGTCGCCGATGACGGCGATGCGCAGGGCGTTCAATCCGACCTGGGCCACGAGGTTGACGGCCGGGGCGGTGCTCTCGACGGAGTCGGCGTACCCGCGGAAGCCGGTCCAGTCCCAGGCCAGTTCCTCGCGGCCCATGAACGCCGCCGTCCGGCGCAGCCGTTCGGGGTCCACGACCGGGAACGGGGAGAAGCCGCAGTTGCCGCCGACGAGCGTCGTGACGCCCTGGTAGAGGCAGGTGTCCGCGCCGGGGTGCGCCGGGAGGGAGAAGTCGGCGTGGGAGTGGAGATCGATGAAGCCGGGCGTCACCACCTGGCCGGTCGCGTCCAGTGTGTCGGCGCCGGACAGGACCCCGGGAGCCGCGACGGCGATGATCCGCCCGCCCTCGACGCCGATGTCGGCCGGCACGGCGGCCGCCCCGGTGCCGTCCAGCACGCTTCCACCGGCGATGACGAGGTCGAGTTCGGGCATCGTGCGGTACCAACCTCCGGTCTGGTCAGGCAGGAGGGGTGACCTCGCCGTCTTGCCTGCCCGAAAAGCTCATTTGGGGCAAACAGGTATTGAACGCTTCTACCAAGACGCCGGAGCGTCGTCAAGCCGGTCGCCCCGCCCGCCGGAGCCGGAACCGGTGCGGCTCGCGGATAATGATCATGGCTTTGACCTGCGTCGCCGTGCGTTCGGGACCCCTCCCGGGCGCCGGAGGCTAGCCTGATCCCATGACGATGGCGATGCCGCGACCGTCGAGTAAGGTCAACGTCCTGCCGCCGGATCTCGCCAGCCTCGCCCACGGGCTCCCGCCGGCCCGGCCGGGCACGCTGTTCGTCCGCGGGCTGTACGGCGGGATGAGCGTCGAGCCGGACGCCGGGTTCGAGCTTCGGTTCGGGCGGTGCGAGCCGGACGTCCACGTCTGCGTGGGCGCCGGCGACACGCGCGTCAGCCGCCGGCACGGCCGGATCACGCGCGAAGGATCGCGCTGGGTCCTGTACAACGTCGGCAGGCTGCCCATCCGGTTTCCCCGGGCGCGGCTGGTGGTCAGCGGGCAGCGGGAGGAGATCCCCGCCGGCTACTCACCGCTGTTCATCGTCGCGCCCGACCAGGAGCACCTGCTCGAGGTCCGCGTGGCGGCCAGGACCCCGCCGGCCCCGGGCGGCAGGTACGAGGCCGAGACCCGCCCGACCGCGTGGGACGTCGGCGACCGGGAGCACCTGGTCCTCGTCTGCCTCGCCCAGCGGTATCTGCGGCAGGATCCCGCCCCGCAGCCGCTGACCTGGGCCGAGGTCGAGGACGAGCTCCAGCGCCTGCAGCCGTGGAAGGGATGGACCTGGCGGCAGGCGGCCCACGAGGTCCGCAACGTACGCCTGCGGCTGAGCGCCAAGGGGGTGCGCGGCGTCCGGGAGGAGGACCTCCCACCGGGCTCGGGGAACGCCCTCAACCACAACCTCATCACCGAGCTGCTGGTCACGGCGACGCTCATCAAGGCGGACCTGGCCCTGCTCGACGAGCCCGGGGAGTCTCAGTAGACGCCGTCGGCGTGCCCCTCGGTGCCGATCCGGCCGTTGCCGGAGTACCCGCCGGCGTCGACGACGTTCCCGGAGATCGTGACGGTGTAGGACACCTTGCCCGGCGGGCAGCGGTACGCGAGCCTCCATGAGCTTCGCGGCGGCCAGAGCGGCAGAGTGATCGTCTTCCGCCAGGGCAGCCCGACGTTCCTCAGCGTGGCCGGCCGGTCGTTCACCGTGTAGGTGAGGGAGGTGAGCCGCACATCGCCGGTGACGGAGAAGACCAGCTCATAGCCGGCCTCGCTCGGCGTGATCGTCGGCGTGGCCGCCGATGTCGAGGTCGGCGTCGGCGGGGGATCGGCCGGGGACCTTCCGGAGCCGTACGACCGGGCGGCCACCAGCCCCACCCCGATCAGCGCGGCGGCCACACCCACGGCGCCGAGCCGACGGGCCGTGCGACGCCCCGGGCGTACGGCGTGGGGCCGCTCCCGTGGGGCGGGCGGGTTCTCCGCCTCGTTCCGGCGCTTGACGATCTCGGCCATGACCGGCGGCGGCAGCCGGAAGGAGCCGTCCGGTCCGTCGTCCTGGTGCGCCGAGGCCAGCTCCCGGCTCAGCCGTGCGGCGGTCGGGCGGCGGGACGGATCGGGGTCCATGCAGGAGGCGATCAGCTCCCGGAGACGATCGTCGGTGATGCCGTCCAGGCGCGGCGGCTCCTCCTGGATCCGCCGCATCTTCTCGTGCCACGGCCCCGCGCCGAACGGTTCGTCGCCCGTGGCCGCGTACGCCAACGTCGACCCGAGCGAGAACACGTCGCCGGCCGGGCCCACCGGGGCGCCGGCCACCTGCTCCGGCGACATGAACCCCGGTGAGCCGGTACGGCTGCCCGGGCGCGTGAGCGAGGCCGCGTCCACCGCGCGTGCGATGCCGAAGTCGATCACCCGGGGACCGTCGGCGGTGAGCAGGACGTTCGCCGGCTTCAGGTCCCGGTGCACGACACCCGCCCGGTGAATGGAGACGAGCGCCTCCGCGATCCCGCTCGCCAGCCGCCACACGGCGGCCGGCGGGAGGGGGCCCCAGAGCGCCACCGCGTCGCGTACCGACACCGACGGCAGGAACTCGCTCACCAGCCAGGGGATCCGGGCGCCGGGATCGGCGTCGATCACCGGAGCGGTGAACCCGCCGCCGACCGACCGCGCGACCTCCACCTCCCGGCGGAACCGGTCCCGGAACTCCCGGCTCCCGGCGAACTCGGCGTGCACCATCTTGACCGCCACGGTGCGCCCGCCGGCGGAGCGGCCGAGGTAGACGACGCCCATGCCGCCGGAGCCGATCCGCGCCAGGAGGTGGTACCGCCGGCCCGCCGTCTCGACCCGGCGCGGGTCGCCGGGCTCAAGGGCCTCCACGGGTTCCTCCGCTCCGGCTCGTGGCGCCGGCCGGTGGGACCAGCGCGCGGATGTATCCGTCCATGGTGGCGACGAAGACCAGCCCGCCGACGCTCACCGGCCGGATGCGCATCGGTCTCTCCGCGTCGTAGATCCACTGGAGGCGGCCGTCGGCGGCGCCCAGCGCGTACATCCTCCCGTCGGTGGACGCGACGTACAGCGTGCCGCCGGCGAGGCCGGGCGCGGTCGCCTGGCCGCGCGGGTCGTCCACGGCCCGCGTCGGCCGGTGCGACCACGCCACCTCGCCCGTCGTCGTCCTGAGCGCGAGCACGTCGCCGTAGCGCCCCTCGACGAACACGAGCCCGCCGCCGACCTGGCCGCTCCAGCTCTTGACGTCCGGCCTCCGCCAGGCCGGTGCTCCGGTGCCGGCGTGCACCGCGTGCAGGGTGCCGAACCGGTCGGAGGCGAAGGCCATGCCCTCACCGATGAGCTGATAGTCCCCGTAGTCCATCGGGTACGTCCACCGGGTCCGTCCCGTGCCGGCGTCGATTCCGGTCATGGCGGTGGACGACACGGCCACCACCAGGCCGTCCGCGCCGGAGATCCCGTACTTCCCGCTCACCTTCGAGGTCCATCGCGGCCGGCCGTCGCGTGCGTTCACCGCACTGACCCCGTCGGTGCCGACGCAGACCACCGGGCCCGTGACGGCCACGTCGTCGCCGAGGACCTGGTGGTAGTAGCCGGACGTCCACAGCGTCCGGCCGGAGGCGGCCCGAATCGCGGCGATCCGCGTGGCCTCGCTGGCCAGGACGTACGCGATGTCGCCGGCGCCCGTCGGAGAGAAGGAGTGGACGCGTTTCCACAGCACCTTGCCGGTGCGCGGATCCAGCCCGCGGACCGTCTCGCCGATCAGCGCCAGCAGGACGTCGTCGGTGGCGGCCAGCTCCACATGGTCGGCCCCCGTCCGCCGCTTCCACCGTTGGGCCGGCCGCGGCGGCGGTGCCGCCGGTGACCTCGGTGGGGCCGCCGCCGGCGTTCTGCGGCCGGTCCGCGGTCGCGGCCACCACAGGAGAGCGCCGAG
>NZ_JBHLZP010000230.1:0-12660 GCF_042429965.1 Actinoallomurus acaciae | reverse complement strand
CCGGCCGGGGCCGCGTGGGCCGGCAGCGCCGTCCAGCCGGCCGCCAGCCCGAGCACGGCGGCCTTCGTGAAGAAGGGGATGAGTCTCACGAGACCTCCGTGTGGAACTTCAGGTCGCGGCCGGGTTCGGGGGTGAAGGAGACGCCCGCGTCGGTGCTCACCGCCGAGGTGCCGCCGGGATAGGGGTCCCGGTCGTCGAAGGCGAAGCCGTAGCAGCCGACGGCGGTCGCCGAGCCGAGGACGAGGGCGTACCGGTGACCGCGTGTGACGCGGACGCGGGGATGGAGGACCACGTCACGGGCGGACCAGCCGATCGTGTCCGCCGGGACCGTGGTGGACCACAGCGTCCGCGGGCCGTCGCGCAACTCGACCGTCAGCGGATCGGACGGCGGCGTGCGGAGCACCCGGCCCTCCTCGGTGCCGTCCTTGAAGGCCGTCACGGCGAGTGAGGTGAGGCGCCCGTTCCGGCCCGCGGTGAAGGTCTGCTCCCGCCGTTCGTCGCCGGCGATGTCGCAGGCCGTACGGAACCCCGCGACGCCGCTGGTCTGGTCGAGCCCGGGGATCGGCCGCTGCCGGCCCGGATGCCCGGGATCCAGGTGTATTCGCGTGTTCGCGCAGGTCAGAGGCTGAATGGAACCGTCGGACGCGAACGACAGCGGCTGCCAGTAGAAGTTCGCCAAGGCCTCGTTGGTGTGGAAGTCCCACAGGTCGCTGAAGTAGAGGTACTTTGGCCCGCCGCGGCGCTGGGGCAGGGTCGCGACCTGCGCGGGCTGACCGCCGCACGAGTCGTCGCTGATCTTCACTCCGGACGTCGGGACGACCCATCGCGAGAAGCCGCCGGAGAAGTCGTCGGACAGCAGCGTCGCGCCGGAGGAGGAGGTGACCTGGACGTTGTCGAACCTCGCGGACTCCAGGTCCGCGCCGTTCCACTCGCGGAAGCCGACCTTGCCCGCCGGATAGGTCGCGTCGGTATCGGTATAGGTGTCGACCTGGACGCCGTCGATCGCGGTGGTGAACGTCGAACCGGCCGCCGTGACCGACACGTGGTGCCACTCCCCCGCGACGATCGGTTCGGCCAGGGGCACGACGTGGCTCGCCGTCGTGGCGCCCGCGCGGCGCAGCACGCTCAGCGTGCCCTTGCCGGACGCCGAGCCGTTCAGCAGGAAGAGGTAGCCGTGGTCGTCGGTGTTCATCCGCAGGGCGAACCCGGCCTGTGCCGCCGTGCCGGTGGCCGTCGGCAACGGCGCCACGTCGAAGGAGAAGGTGTAGTCGGTCCAGTCCTCACCTTCCTGCGACAGCCCGTACAGGCCCCCGCGGGCGACCAGCGCGCCGTCCTCGGCGGTCCAGGCGTCGCGGCCGTGCCACGGACCGAGCGGGCTGCTCGCGGTCAGGTACGACGTGCCGGTCCCGGTGCAGTAGCCGCAGTTCGGGTCGGACATCGTCAGGTAGTAGACGCCGTTCCGCTTGAAGAGCGAGGGCGCCTCGACCCGGGTCACCCCGGTGATGTCGTACGGGCCGGCGGCGCGCAGGTAGTCCGAGGTGAGCTTGATGACCGCGATGTGCCAGCCGGCGTTGCTGCAGACGAGGTAGCCGGCGCCGTCGGCGTCGACGAACACGTCGAGGTCGGCGGTGCAGTGGGTCTGGTCCGGCAGGTCGGGCACCGGCTGTTCGGTGAACGGGCCGGTCGGCCGGGTGCTCGTGTAGACACGGAACTTGTCCGCCGCGTCCTGGTCGTTGACCCACATGACGTACCGGTGGGTCGCGGCGTCGTGGACGACGTGCGGGCGGAAGCAGTAGCGGCAGTCGCGCGGCGGCACGACGTACCCCTGGTCCGTCCAGTGCGCGAGGTCGGGTGAGGAGTAGACCTTGAACCCGCAGAACGTGGTGTTGTTCTGCCACTGGTAGCCGCAGTCGTAGCTGGTCCCGTACAGGTAGTAGGTGTCGCCGAACCTCGTGATCGCCCCGTCGTGGGCGTCCACCGCGTTCCCGTCGGTGTCGAAGCGTACGACCTGGTTCCCGGCCGGATCGAAGTTGGTGAGGTCGGTGTCGACCGCGGCCCGGGCGGCCGGCGCGAGCGCCGGACCGGCCAGGACCGCGATGAGCACGGCCAGGAGAAGAGCGGTGAACCTGCCACGGATGCTCATGCCGCCGCCCTCGCGGTGAAGGTCCAGTGGCCGGAGCCGACCTCGAAGACACCGCGGCCGTCCTGGACGCCGATCCAGGTGGCGCCGGGGGTGGCCCCAGGTCTGCCGGTGCCGCCCAGGAGCGGGACCTCGACGCGCGCGGGCGCGCCCGGCGGGACGGTCACGTCGAGCTTGAGTGTGCTCCCCGAGCGGTTCCAGGAGCTGGTGACGGTGCCGCGCGGCGTCTCGTACGAGGCGGCCGCGTGGGTCAGGTCGCCGACGACGGCCGGGCGGATGCGCAGGTGCTCGAAGGCGACGGAGCCGTCGGCCTGGCCGATGCCGGCGAGACCGGACCCGAACCACTCGTCGATCGCGCCGAGCATGAAGTGGTTCTGGGAGTTGCCGGACGTGGGGCCGTCCCAGTTCTCGGTGAGCGACGTCGCGCCGTGCGTCACCTGGTAGCCGTAGCTCGGGTTGCCGGTCTGCGTGGCGACCGTGTAGATCAGGTCGTCGCGGCCCGCCGCGGACAGCACGCGGAACACCGACGGAAGCGCGATCTCCCCGACGGTCAGGTGGTAGCCGTTCGCCTTGATGCTCGCGGTCAGATGGTCGAGCACGGCCTGCCGCCTGTCGGCGGGCACGACGCCCATGTCGAGCGCGAGCGCGTCGCTCGCCTGGCTGCCGGACGCGTACGTGTCGCCGGACAGGTACTCGGCGTTGAACGCCGCGCCGATCCGCGTCGCGAGCGCGCCGTAGCGCCGCGCGTCGTCCGTCTTGCCGAGCACCCGGGCGATGCCGCTCATGGCCGAGGCGACCCGGTAGTAGCCGAAGGAGGCCGTCACCCCGACGGGCGTGCTGTCGTCGAAGGTGATCCAGTCGCCGAGGCCGTAGTCGAGCAGGTCGCCCGTTGCCTTGGACGACAGGTAGTCCAGGTACCGCTGCATGTTCGGGTAGTAGGTCCGCAGCGTCGCCGTGTCGCCGTAGGTCTCATACAGCTGCCACGGCGCGAGGACGAGCGAACCGCCCCAGTTCGGGTCGTCGCGGAAGCCGCCGGAGAACACCGTGTACTCCGGGGCGATGTCCGGCACGAGGCCATCGGCGGTCTGCGCCTCGGCCATGTTGCGGACGAGCTCGCGGTAGTAGGCGGCCACGTCGTAGTCACGGGCGACCGAGCCGAAGACGAGGTTGTCCTCCTCCAGCCAGCCGAGCTTCTCCCGGTGGGGACAGTCGGTCAGGACGGAGTACATGTTGCTCTGGATCGCCCGGTCGATGATCGTGTGGATGTCGTTGATGAGCGGGTTGGAGCTGGTGAACGTGCCGGCGGTGTCGTTGGCGGCGCGCAGCACGAGGCCGGTCACGGTGTCCTTGTCCGGTGCGGCGGGCAGTCCCTCGACCTGCAGATAGCGGAAGCCGTGGTAGGCGAAGCGCGGATGCCAGGTCTCGACGCCCTTGCCGGACAACGTGTAGGTGTCCCAGATGGGCGAGCCGGTGGTGGCCTGGCTGACCGTTCCGTCGGAGTTCAGCAGCTCACCCGGCCGCATCGTAACCTTGGTACCGGCCGGGCCGCCGACGCGCAGCCGTTCCCAGCCCGCGAAGTTCGTGCCGAGGTCGACGACGTACACGCCGGCCTTCGGCTCGGTGATCTTCTTCGCGTGCAGGGTCCGTACGATCTCGACCGGCGGGTCCGCCCGGGCGGTGAGCGCCTTCGTGGGCGAGGCCACCTGCACGGGGGCCGTCCAGTCGCCGGGCGCGCGCCGCGCGTCGTAGTCCTCGCCGCCGTACCAGTTGGTGAAGGTCGTCGCGCCGAGCCCGGTGCGCCACGATGAGTCGGTCGCGATCGTCGTACGGCTGCCGTCGGTGTAGGTGATCTCGAGCTGGCCGAGGAACTCCGGTGCGCCGTCGGACCTCGTGAGCTTCTCGTACCGGCCGGGCGTGGACGGCACGTTGGCCATGCCGTTACCCACGTCGACGCTCACGCTGTTGCCGCCGCGGCGCAGCAGCCGGGTCACGTCGTAGGTGGAGTACACGACGCGATCGGCGTAGTCCGTGTTCGGCGGTTCGAGGACCGCGTCGCCGACCGGCCGGCCGTTGACCGACGCGTCGATCACACCGAGCCCGGTGGCGTACAGCCGGGCGCTGCGGACCTTCCGGGTCACCGCGAAGTCCTTGGCGAAGACCGGCAGCGCGCCGGGCTGCCCGTGCATCGGCGGCGGCGCCTCCTGCCCCTTCACCGTGGCGGCCGTGGCGAACGCCGTGCCGTCGCCGGAGGTCTGCACGGTGAAGTCCTCCGGGAAGTTCGGCGTCCTGCCGTCATCGGTCAGCGTGTCGGTCCGTGGGTAGAGCAGGATCCGGTCGAAGTGCCGCGCCGCGCCCAGGTCGATCGTGACGTCGATCGGGGTGGTGAGGTCCTGGTCCTGGTGTTCCAGGCTCGTGTAGCCGAACGGCGCCTTGTCCGTGGTCAGCGCACCGTCCGTGACGAACCGCGGCTCCCACTGACCCGGGGCGGTGTAGACGTCCGTGGCCGTCACCGGCGCGCCCAGCGCCAGGTCGGTGTCGGGCGCCGAGGCGTCGGTGACCGCGACCTCGGCGAGTTGCAGCCGTGAGACCTTGTACGGCCACCCCTCCTTGATCGGCAGTCCCAGCCGTGTGACGTCCAGCCGGACGTACCGCGCGGTCTGCGCGGGCAGGGAGACGGCGACCGGGGTGGGTTGCCGGCCGGACCATTCGGGGTTGGCGATCCACCGCGCCTTCCAGTCGCCGGCGTTCAGCAGGCCCATCTCCCAGTGGGCCGCCGTGCTCCACGCGGACGCGCGGCCGTGGGAGTCCCAGACGCGCACCTGCCAGAAGACACGCGACCGCGAACCGGGCGCGGGCCCGCGGTACGCCGCGCCGACCGCCGTCGAGGCGACCTTGCCGGAGTCCCACAGGTCGGGGTGGGCCAGCCGGCTCACGCTGCTCGCGGCCCGGATCTCATACCCGGTCTGCGCCGCGCCGCGCTCACGGGAGGCGAGCCGCCAGCTCAGTGTCGGAGCGGGGTCGTCGATGCCGAGCGGTGAGGTCAGGCCGCCGGTCCTCAGGCCGGTGGCCGTGACGGAGCCGGGCGGCTCCGCGCCGGCCGGCGCGATGACCGACAGGGTCAGCGCGCCGGTACCGGCGAGGATTCCGGCCGCGGTCGTGGCCTTGCGGAGGAATCCGGGCATGCCGAAGACATTCGTCACTTCGTCTCCTGGTGGTCGAGTCCCCCGACTCCGTCAGAACAGGCTTTTCGCTAGGGACGCACGTCGATCAGCTCGACCTCCATGAGATCCGCGAGGGCGCGGAGGTCGGCGATCCGGTGGCCGGTGCCGAGCGCCCAGTGGTGGGAGATTCCGGTGGCGCTCCACGTGTCGGTCCACTCCCCCGGGTCGGCGCCGAAGTCCACGCGTGAGGTGGTGTTGCCGATCCGCAGGAGCGGGCCGCCGACGACCTCGCCCTCCGAGGCCACAAACGCGAACCGGCCGTCGCGGCCCTGCCGGAGGCCGAACGCGGTGACCGGGCCGTGCTTCACGTCGAACTCCACCGAGACGCCGTAGCCCCGCTTGCCGTGGTAGACGCCGAGGCCGCGCAGCAGTGGCCGGCCGTCGCTGATGGCGAGGTGCGCCGGGCCGTCGTGGCCCATCTCGACGTGCCCGCGCTCGAAGTCCAGCGCCTGGAACTCGGTGAACGAGCCGCCCGCGCCGAGCCGGTCCATGATCAGCATGGCGAGCGAGGTGCGCAGCTCGTACTCCCCCGCCGCCGGGACGCCGCGGGCGGTGAGCAGCGAGGCGCCGAGGATCATGCCCGCGCCGAGCCGCTCGTGCATCTCCCCGTCCAGGCCCCGGTGGTAGTACGCGAGGCTGTCCAGGCCGAAGTCCTCCACGAGACGGTCCAGGCCGACCGCGACGCGCGCCGCCCAGCCGAAGTCCTCATCGTTCACCGACTCGTCCAGCGCGAAGACGTCCGTGGCCTCCTTCTTCTTGGCCTCGGCCTCGGCGTCGGTGACCTTCTCCACCCGCACCCGCAGGTCGTCGAACTCCAGGACCTCCACGTGGCCGCCGAACTGGGCCGTCACCAGCGTCAGGTCGGTCGCGACGTCGAGCATCCCCGGATACAGGTGGCCCATGAGGCCGTGCCGCCCGTACCGCAGCGCCGCGCGTACGCCGGCCGCCCGCACCCAGCGCCCGATCCGGTCCCAGGCGCGCTCGTCCTCCAGGTACCCCGAGACCGAGCGGAACGGGATGCCGGAGCGCAGGAACGCGTTGGCCATCTCGGGCAGCGGGCAGGCCCCGCAGTAGGCCAGCCACTGCCCGGTGTCGAACGTCTCGTGCTCCATCGACTCGGTCGGCTGCAGGTTGATCAGCAGGACCGGCGCCCCGCTGCGCTGGGCGATCGGCACGAGCATGGTCGCGGTCATGTACGTCGTGAGGAACCCGACGATAAGGTCGCAGCCCGCCGCGCGCAGCTTCTCCGCCGCCGCCGCGCCCTCGCGCTCGTCGGAGACGAAGCCGACGTCGACGACGTCGACGCCCAGCAGGCCCATGCGCTCCGAGACGCGTTCGGCGGACCGCCGCAGTTGGGGCAGCAGGTCGGGGAACTGCGGCCAGTACGCCCCCAGTCCTCCCGCGACGAGCCCGACGCGTACGCGTCCGTGGTGGTCGGTCATCTCATTCCCTTCCGCGGGTTCACGGCCGTACCGTGAGCCCGCTCATCTGCACGTTGGCGTTGACGGAGTCCCAGCTCTTGGTGATGTCGAGCCGCAGGTAGCGGGCCTTGACCGGGGTGAAGGTCGTCGTCCCGCCCGCCTTGGGAGTGTCGGTGGCACCGGCCACGGTGCGCCAGTTCCGGCCGTCCGAGGAGACCTGGACGTCGTAGTCGCGCGGCCCGTAGCTGGAGCGTCCGCCGACGGTGACGGAGCCGACGTCGACGGCCGCGCCGAAGTCGAGCCCGTACCGCACCGGACGGGCCGCGGTGGGTCCCTGACCGGCGGCTCTGCCCCACGACACCCAGAACGTGTCGGCCGAGCCGTCCACCGCGAGGGCGGCCGGGTAGCGGTCCTGGCTCGCGTCCGCGATCACGCGCGGGAACGGCGTGCCGCCGGGGTTGAGCGCCAGGTCGTCGGAGTGCACGAGGGACACCGTCGTCGTCGAGGTCAGTCCGGTGTCACTTCGCGCCGTCACCGTCAGGGTGTCCGTTCCGGTCGCGGCGCCGGAGTCGCGCAGGTCGACGGGCACCGCCACCGAGCCGCCGGCCGGGACCGTCGTGCGGCCTTTCTCCGGCGTCGCGGTGACGCCCGAGGCGGCCGACGCGCTGAGCGTCACCCCGACCGGCCGGCCGGATCCGTTGCTCACGAGCACGGTGGCGCGGTTGTACCCGCCCTTCGCCAAGGGCAGCGACGTCTCCAGCGCCGAGGTGGTCAGCAGGGGCCGGGTTCCGGCGTACGGCGTGAGAGTGACCGGCCCGAACAGCCCGTAGTCCATCGGCGTCCGCGACGACGCGCCCGTGCCCGGCGCGACCCGGACCGCGTTGAGCAGGGTGGAGGCGACCCGGACGGTGATCGTGTTGTCGCCCGGGCGCAGGTACCGGCCGACCTCGACGTGGCGCAGGTCGGCCTGGTCGAGCGGCGGCAGGTCGTGCCCGTTGACGTTCACGGTCACGGTGTCCACCGGTGTGCCCAGGTCGAGACTCGCGCCGCTGACGCCCTTCCACTCCCCGCCCAGGGTGACGTGGGCCGTGTAGGTGCCCCGCCCGGACACGTCCTTCAGGTCCGCGGAGTAGCCGTTGCCGGGCGTGATCGCCGACCACGCGGGCAGCCTGCCGTCCGATCCGGCCTTGAGCGTGACCGGCCCGAGTTTCGAGTGCGCGGTGTCGCCGGGCAGGTCGGACGCTCCGGGGCCCCAGGCGTCCACGGCGAGCGACCAGTCGCCCAGCGCCACCGGCTTCGGCGTGCCGGACGGGGGGCTCGCCGTGCCCGGCGCGTCCTTCCGGCCCGGCGCGCCGCCGAAGGTGGCGTCGTGTCGCGGCGTGACCGCGATGACCTCGGCGTCGTCGCCGTTCAGGCGCACCGGGACGGTGACCGTGCCGTGCCCGGACGTGTAGCCCGTGATCGGGGTGATCTGCCCGGTCCAGGTGTCCAGCCGGTACGGTACGCCGTCACCGGTGAGGGTGAGTGTCTGCGCGGTCGCGGTCTTCGTCTGGTTGTACAGGTAGTAGTAGTCGGTCGAACCCGCGTGCCTGCGCACGTCGAGGATCGCGCCCGAGTCACTGCCCGGTGTCGCGGCGGGCGTGACGTTCAGGCGCTTCAGCGCGGCCGGTGCGTCCGCCTCGCTCGCCGCCCGGACGACGCTGCGCTGCCGGACCAGCTCGGCGACCACGGACTTGAGCTTGGCGTCCTGGGCCGCCGCGTCGCCGGCGCCGGGAACGGTGCTCGGCAGGTCGCCGACGATGACGACGGGCAGGCCGCGCCGCGCCAGATCGAGGAGCTTGCGCGCCGCGTCGACCGGCATGGTCGTCTGGTCGTTCAGCAGCACCGCGTGGTACGCCGAGCCGTCGCCGAACAGGGTGCCCTTGTCATAGGAGGCGTCCTTGCGCCGGAGCTGGGCCGGGCTGAGGTACTCATAGGTGTACCCGGCCGACGCCAGCGCCGATGAGCTCTGGATCTGCTTGTTCGCGCCGCTTCCCGTGGTCCCCGTGCCGTTCATGCCGAAGTCCTGCCAGTACACGGCCAGGTCGAACCGCGGATCGCCCTGGCGGAGCACGAGTTGCATGCGGGCCAGGTTGTCGTTGATGGACCGGTAGTCGGCCCAGTTCGGTCCGCCCTTGGCGCCCCACGCCTCGGAGTAGGAGGTGTTGCCGCCGTAGGTCATGCCGGGCCACACCTCTTGGGCGCCGGCGCCCTGCGGTCCCCTGGTCAGGTAGGGGAAGCCGTGCCAGACGACCTGGTTCACGCCGCCGGCGAACCCGCGGTACACGGCCTGCAGGTTCGAGGCGTCCGAACCCGCCCCGGCCGTCGACCCCCAGACCGAGCCGGAGAAGGCGCAGCACTCGTCCGACACCACGGGCTGCCCGGCCAGGTGCGCTCCCGTGGCGACCACCCGGTAGTCCTGCACGTTGCTGTAGGCGCCGGTCGACTGCCCGAACGCGAGCGACTCGCCTTCGGGAACGTCGATGTGCGAGGCCGCGTCGGAGACGTCCACCGGGATGCCGTACGGCTGGATGCGGGTGCCCATGTGGTGCTTGTGGGCCCACTGACGCAGCACGTCGAGGCGGTTCGCGATGTACAGGTCGCTGAGGGTCTGCCGGTAGTCGGTGCGGACGCGGGCGCCGAGGCCGTCGCCGAAGTCGAAGAACGGCCGGTCGGTGATGCCCTGGTCGCCCGCCCCGGCCAGCGCCGGGAGAACGTCGATCGGGGAGTATCCGCGCAGCTTCTGCCACTGGGCGACCATGCCGGGCGTCCACTTCTGCGTGCTGCCGAGTTCGAGGGAGTCCTCGAACAGGTCGCTGGTGCCCATCTGGGCGAGCAGTTTGCGCACGTCCGGGGTGAGGATGTGCGCGTCGTAGAAGTCCGTGGTGGCCTCGGCGCCGGCCTTGCCGAAGGTGTCCAGGGCGTAGTTGGTGCCGGTGGCGGTGTAGCCGGACAGGGACTGGCCGGTGGGCGCCTGGTAGAAGGCGATCAGCGCGTACGTGCTGTTCGCGTCGCCGGGCAGGTCAATCGAGAGGTCGCCCTGCGCGTCCACCTTCGAGGTCACGTCGGTGACGCTGGACCGGTCGAGCAGCCGCGGGGCGCTGGAGGAGTCGGCGCAGCCGGCGTCGGAGCACTTGGCGAGGAGCGCCGCGATGAGGGTCTTCTTCGCCCCTGCGGGCAGTGCGGCGTTGAGGTTCGTCGGCAGCGGCCCGGACCTGCCGGCGCCGCCGCGGTCGAACTCATGGGAGAAGACGATCTGCTGCTGCGCGGCGGGGTCGTTGACGTCGTTCACCGAGGGGACGGTCGCGGGCCAGCGGGGGCCGATCGTGAAGTCGAGGTCGAGCCCCTCCTTCTTGGCCGCCGCCAGCATCGTCTCGGTCTTCTGCGCCCACAGCGGGGTGCCCCAGCCGTACTTCTCCAGGAACGGGTTGGTGTTGTTGCCCGTGCCCTCGACGTTGAAGGGCGCGACCTCGGCGCCGCCGCCTCCCGCCTTCTTGATCTGGTCGAGTTCGTCGGCGAGCTCGGCGTCCTGGGTGTAGGCGAGCGGCTGCCACCAGCGGTACTTGGGCCGGACGGAGGCCGGAGGGTCGGCGAAGGTGGCACGGGTCAGGGCCGGGACGGTGGTGGACACCGGCGCCCCCTCCGCCGCTCCCGCCGGGGTCAGCGCGACGACGGCCGCGGACAGGGCGAGGAGGAGCGCCGCCGGCACCCTCGCGAACCGTCCGGCCGCGCGTCTCATGACGCCATGTCCGGGCCGCCGGAGTCCTCGGCGGCCCCTTTTGCCGACGCGCACGCGTCCGCTTCCCACGGTCATCTCGTTCCTTCCATCATGTGGTGCCCGGGCGCCACGCCGTTCACGTAGACGTAGGCGCCGTCGCTGGTCACGTCCTTGGCGGTGGCCCTTCCGCCGGCCCAGACCACGTGCCCGTCGAGCGTGACGCGGGTGTGGACGGGGATCGCGAGCCGGCCGGTGGTCCGGCCCGGCACCGTCACCGCCAGCCGGAAGCCGTGCGTGCCGTCGCGCCAGGACGCGGTGATGTCGCCGCGCGGCGTCGGGACCGTGCCCTCGGCCCACGTCAGCCCGGCCGGGTGCGGCTGCACCGTGAAGCGGGCGAACCCGGCGCCGGTCGGCGTCACGCCCAGGACGCGGTTGGTGAGGGTGACGGTCGGCTGACTCGCCCAGCCGTGCGCGAGGCTGGTGAACGACGCGAGCCCGGGCGTGCCGTCGGCCGCGGTCTTCTCCCAGAACGTGTTCCCCGGGTCCTGGGCGAGCTGGTATCCCCAGCCCCTGCGGATGAGTTCGAGCCCGCTCGCGTCGTCGACGCCGAACCGCGCGTCCGCCTCGGTTCCGGACGGCAACGGCTCGTAGTGCGAGTCGACCGCGGCGCCCTGCGTACCCGCCGGCACGGTCAGCGACCCGTACGGCCCCCAGTCGTTCGAGCGCAGCCAGGCCAGCGACCGCCTCGCGCGGTCGGGCGCGGCCAGCCCGGAGGAGACCGCGAACGCCGTCGCGTCCTGCGGATGCACGTCCGGGTGCTCGACGCTCTGCCGGTACGCGCCCGCCGTGTCGTCCCACAGCTTCGCCTCGACCGCCGTGCGCAGCCTCGCCGCCGTCGCCTCGTAGGAGGAGGCCAGGTCCGTCCGGCCCTTGGCCCGTGCCATTCCCGCGGTCTCCCGCAGCGCCCGGTACAGGCCGGCGTTCGTGTAGGTCAGGTGGTCGCAGCTGCTGTAGGCGTACGTGCCGCAGCCACCGTCCCCGCCGTACGCGCCGAAGGCGACGAGCCCGCTGTCGTCGATCTGGCGCACCGCCCAGTCGAGGGCGCCGGTGACCGCCTGCCACCAGTCGCCGAGCGCCTTCGGGTCCGCGGTGTAGAGCCAGTGCAGGTACACGTCGTGCACGAACCACAGGTCGTAGTCGCCGCTGAAGTGGCCGGACTGGTCCGGGCAGACGCGCCCGTTGCCGGGCACGAAGCCGTCGGCGGTCTGCTGCCGGGCCAGCGCGTCGAGCGTGTTGCGCATGGCGGCCACGTCGTCGGTGGACAGGTACGTGACGGGCCCCTGCACCCCGAGGTCGCCGGTGAACGGGTCACGGTCCCGCTTGCCGCCGTCCAGCACGACCGCCGTCCTCGGGTCGGCGTAGTGCAGCGTGTTGTCGGCGTGGTCGGCCTCCCCCGGCTCGTACGGCCAGCACGGGGCGGCCGGGTCCACGGCGATGTTGCCCTTCACCCGCGTCGGCAGATCGGTGTCGATCTGCACCGTGTACGCGCCCGCGTACCAGATCCGGTTCAGCTCCTCGTCGCTGGACCGGAAATGGCCCCGGTAGCCGCGAAGGTTCGCCTGGCCGGGCGCGGCCGTGAAGTCGGCCGCCACGGCGTCGATGTCCACCCAGCCGGGCTTGTCGAGGAAGATCGTCGCGTAGCGGAAGCCGCCGCGTGGCTGCCCGTCCTCCAGGGTCGCCGGCAGGTGCGCGGGGGCCGGGGGCAGGGTGTGGCTGTCGGCGTCCCACTGGTAGGGCTGTCCCGGGTAGCCGCTCCAGATGTTGGCCGTGTCGCACCCCGGGGCGAAGGCGGTCTGGCCGCCGTTCTGGCCGGGCGCGGTCGCCATGAAGCGGCGCGACTCGGAGTAGCAGACGTGCAGGCCGGGCCGGTCCGCGGAGGCGCCGAGCACCCGGACCAGCGCCCTGCCCGCGACCTCGCCGCCGAAGTCGAGCGTGAGCAGCGGTGAGGTGCCGCGATCACCCGTGCCGGTGAGGCGCACCGCCCTGCCGTCCTGGCGGAGCGCGGCGGTGGGCGCGCCTTCGATCGTGCCTCCGCGCGGGTCGGCGGCCGTGACGGCCTTC
>NZ_JBHLZP010000229.1:0-19946 GCF_042429965.1 Actinoallomurus acaciae | reverse complement strand
GCGCGTTCACGGCGGCGGGCGCGGCCGGGACGCTCGTCGCCGGCCGCAGCCGCACCGCCGCGGTGGTGTCCGGGCTCGCCCTCACCGGAGGCGCGCTCTGCACGCGGTTCGGCGTCTTCTACGCCGGCCTCGCCTCGGCGGAGGACCCCAGGTACACCGTCGTGCCCCAGCGGGCGCGCCGCGCTACAGGCGCTTGAGGCAGAGCAGGTAGCTGAGGGCGGTGTACTTCTTGTTCGTGGACGTGAAGTACGTCGTGTAGCCGGAGAGGCCACGGCACTTGGTCTTGTCGGTCGTGCCCATGAACCGCTTGAGCACCTTGTACTGCGCCGAGTCGCACTCTGTCTTGATCATCGTCAGGTCCGGGGCCTTGCCCGTGATCTTCACGCAGTCACCGGCCTGGACGAACATCGACTCGTCCTCCGTGGAGGAGCTCGACGGCGTCGGGAAGCCCGGGTCGGACGGCGAGGGGAAGGTGCTCGGCACGTCGGTCGGCACCGGGGACGTGCTCACCGCCACCGGGGGAGTGGGCTTCTTGTCATCGCCGCTGAGCGCCCAGACGATCGCCCCGCCGCCGCCCAGCAGCACCAGGACCGCCACGATCGCGACGATGATGATGGGCCCGGAGTTGCTCTTACCGGGCGGTCCCGGCGGCGGACCCCAGCCACCGGGGCCCATCGGGTCCTGCGGCCCGAAGCCGCCGGAGCCGGGCTGGCCCCACGGCGGCGGGCCGCCGGGAGGCTGCTGGGCGCCGTAGGGGGGCTGCTGTCCGTAGGGAGGCTGGCCGTACGGCGGCTGTTGCCCGTACGGGGGCTGCTGTCCCGGTTGCCCGCCCGGATAGGGCGGAGGCTGCTGGGGAGGATAGCCACCAGGCCCCTGTCCCCGCGGCTGCTGGCCGTAGCCCTCGGGTTGCTCATGCACGAACGGCCGCCCCTTCTTTCCCCGCAAAAACGTGTCCTCTTACCCAACTAGGACTCGCCTCGCTGCGCAAATTGTCTTTTACCTTTGACGGTGGTGTTTACCGTCTGGATCCAGGTAAATCGCCGAGATGTCCGAGTTTGGTCACGCGGCGACCGTTGCCCGTGCGGGGCCGTATCGGTGCAGGTCAGCCGTTTGCGGGGTGCTCGGCCATCAGGGTGCGCAACGGCCGGATTCCGGCCGCGAGGGCGGCGGCGGTCACGAGCGCGAGAATCGCCAGGGCCAGAAAGTAGGCCGGCTCGGACAGGACGGTACCGGCGAGCCGGGTCATCTGCCCGCCGACGGCGTCGCCCACGGCGATGGCGAGGTACCACAGGCCGATCATCTGACTGGCGAACGCCTGCGGCGCGAGCTTGGTCGTCACCGACAGCCCGACCGGGCTCAGGCACAGCTCACCCGTGGTCTGGACGAAGTAGGTGACGACGAGCCACAGTGCGGAGACCCGGACTCCGCGGGAGGCCTCGGCCGCGGCGAACATCATGATCACGAAGGAGACCCCGACGAGCACCATCGCGGCGGTGAACTTCAGAGGCGTGCTCAGCCGGTCGCCCGTCCGTACCCACAGGGCGGCGAACGCCGGGGCGAGCACGATCACCATGATCGGGTTGATCGCCTGCAGCCAGCTCGACGGCATCTGCCAGCCGGCCACCGAAAGGTCGGTCTTCCTCTGCGCGAACGTCGACAGCTCCGTGGCCGCCTGGTCATAGACCATCCAGAACACCGACGCCGCGGCGAAGAGCCAGATGTAGGCGCGCAGCCGGGCGCGCTCCTCCGGAGTGATCTCGTGGCTGCCGAAGAACATGAACACGAAGTAGGCCACGGCGACGCCGAGCGGGACGACGGCGACCGCCCAGGTGAGGTTGTCGAGGGTGAGCGTGCCGGTGGCCGCGCCGAGGAGGGCCACCGCGACGACGGCGGCGGAGCCGGCGAGAACGGCCGTGCGCAGGTGCCGCCGCTCCCGGTCGTCGAGCCGGCGGGACGGCCGCCCGTCGGGCAGGTGCCGCCGGCCGAGGGCGTACTGGGCCAGGCCGAGCGCCATGCCGGCCGCGGCGATGCCGAAACCGAGGTGCCAGGACACCTTCTGCCCGAGCGTGCCCACGACGAGCGGCGCGAGGAACGCGCCGAGGTTGATGCCCATGTAGAAGATGGAGAATCCGGCGTCCCTGCGGGCGTCCTCGTCCTCCCCGTACAGGTGGCCGACGAGCGTGGCGATGTTCGGCTTGAGGAGCCCCGTGCCGATGATGATCAGCACGAGCCCGAGGTAGACGAACCCCGCGCCGCCGGGGACCGCCATGGCGAGGTGCCCGAGCATGATGGTGACGCCGCCGTACAGGACGGACGGGCGCGGCCCGAGCACCCGGTCGGCGACCCAGCCGCCGGGCAGCGTGACCAGGTAGACCATGGCCGAGTACACGCCGACCAGCGCCTTGGCCGTGCCGTCCGCGAGCCCGAGGCCGTGCTGGGCCGTGGGGGCCGCGAGGAACAGCACGAGGATGCTGCGCATGCCGTAGAAGCTGAAGCGCTCCCACATCTCGGTCAGGAACAGGATCGCGAGCCCCCGCGGATGGCCCAGGAAGCGGCGTTCGCGGCATGCGTCGGTCGCCGATGCGGCCATGCGGTCTCCCCCGAATCTCCGCAGCGGCCATGAGAGTGTGCCTGCTTCGTACCCTCGGCGATCTATCCGCGAACGATCAGGGTGTGGCTTTCCCTCCCGATGAGCTCGCCGATGACCGGGGCGCCCGGGATCTCACCGGCGACGAGGAGCCCGCCGGAGGTCTGCGCGTCGGCCAGCAGCAGCCGGTCCTCCTCCGTGACGCCGCCGAAGTCGGTGTGGGGGCTCACCCAGTCGAGGTTGCGCCGGGTGCCGCCCGAGACGAAACCGTCCCGCACCGCCTCGCGCGCGCCGTCGAGGTAGTCGACGGCGGACGAGTCGACCACCGCGGTGACCCCGCTCGCCCGCGCCATCTTGTACAGATGGCCGAGGAGTCCGAAGCCGGTGACGTCGGTGGCACAGGCGTGGCCGCGGTCGAGCGCGACCCCGGAGGCACCCGCGTTGAGCGCGGTCATCGCCGCCACGGCCTGGGGGAAGACCTCACCGGTCGCCTTGTGCCGCGTGTTGAGCACGCCGATGCCCAGCGGCTTGGTCAGGGAGAGCGGCATGCCGGGGCGCCCGGCGTCCAGGCGGAGCAGCCGCGCCGGGTCGGCGAGCCCGGTCACGGCCATGCCGTACTTCGGCTCCGGGTCGTCCACGCTGTGCCCGCCCGCGACGTGGCAGTGCGCCTCGCGCGCGACGTCGAGCCCGCCGCGCAGCACCTCGCGGGCGAGCTCCATCGGCAGCGTGTCACGCGGCCAGCCCAGGAGGTTCACGCCGACCAGCGGACGGCCGCCGACGGCGTACACGTCGGAGAGGGCGTTGGCCGCGGCGATCCGCCCCCAGTCGTACGGGTCGTCGACGACGGGCGTGAAGAAGTCGGCCGTGGCGACCACGGCGTTGTCCTCCTCGATCCGCACGACGGCCGCGTCATCGCCGTCGTCGAGGCCGATGATCAGGTCGTCCGGGGGGCGGGCGTCGATGAGCCCGGCGACGACGGACTCGAGCTCGCCCGGCGGGATCTTGCAGGCGCAGCCGCCACCGTGGGCGTACTGCGTGAGCCGATACTTCATGAGGGCCCTCCGCGTCGGTGTTCCACGACGGAACTTATCGCGTCGGAGCCCTTGTCCGAACTGCGCTCTACATGGTGCGATGCTGCACTGTAAGCGAGCACTGACATCGGAGGCGTCATGGGCGTGCTGAAGGAGCGGGCCGAGGTCGAGAAGGCGATCGCGGGCACCACGGTCGCCGACGCCCTGCTGGAGACGGCGACGCGCCATCCGGACGCCCCCGCCTTCACCCAGGGCGATGAGACCCTGACCTGGTCCGAGGCTCGGGAACGGGTGCTGCGGATCGCCGCCGCGTTCACCGTGCTCGGCCTGGAGCCCGGCGACACCGTCGTGCTGATGATGCCCAACCGCACCGAGCACGTCCTGGCCGACCTCGGCGTCGTGCACGCCGGCGGCATCCCGACCACCCTGTACGCGACGCTGGCGCCCGAGCAGATCGCCTACGTCGCCGGCGACTGCGGCGCGCGGTACGCCGTTCTGGACGGTCCGTCCCAGGTCGAGCGCTGGGCGCCGGTCCTGTCCCGGCTGCCCGGCCTGCGGGCGGTGATCGTGCTGACCGACTGCCCGCCCGGCGACCCGTACCTGTCGTGGGAGTCGTTCCTGCGCCTGGGGGAGCCCGGCGGCGCCGCGCGGTGGCGCGACCTCACGCCGGACTCCACGCTGACCGTGCTCTACACCTCGGGCACGACCGGTCGCCCCAAGGGCGTCATCGTCACGCACCGCATGGCGCTGTACGAGTGCCGCGTGTCGGATGACACCTCCGAGCTTCCGGAGGGCAGCGTCGGCGTCTCCTACCTGCCGTTCGCCCACATCGCCGACCGGGTGCTGAGCATCTACCTGCCGGTCGTCCGCGGCACGCACGTCTACTTCTGCGCCGACCCGTCCCGGCTCGCGGCCACCCTGGCCAGGGCACGGCCGCACGGCTTCTTCGGCGTGCCCCGCGTGTGGGAGAAGATGATGGCCGCCATCCAGGCCGTCCTCGCCGCGGAGCAGGACGACGCCCGGCGCGCCGCGGTCACCGCCGCCATGGACGCCGGGCGGGCCTACGTCGAGTCGCGAGAGTACGGGCGGGAGACGAGCCCGGCCGTGCTGGAGGCGTTCCAGCGCGCCGACGAGACCGTGCTCGCCCCGATGCGCGCCCTGATCGGCCTGGACCGCGTGCGGCAGACGCTGAGCGCCGCCGCGCCGCTGCCGCTCGACGTGGCGCGCTTCTTCGCCGGCCTGGGCCTGTGCATCCTCGACGTGTACGGGATGACCGAGACGACCGGCGCGGCCACCGCGAACCGGCCGGACTCCTTCAAGCTCGGCACGGTGGGGCGGGCGATGCCGGGCATCGAGCTCCGGATCGCCGACGACGGCGAGATCCTCATCCGCGGCACCACCTGCACGCCCGGCTACCTCAACCTCGCGTCGGCCGAACTGCTGGACGCCGACGGATGGGTCCACACCGGCGACCTGGGCGAACTCGACGACGACGGCTTCTTGAAGGTCGTCGACCGCAAGAAGGAGATCATCATCACCGCGGGCGGGGAGAACATCGCCCCGTCGCTCATCGAGAACCTGCTGAAGGAACATCCCCTGGTCGGCCAGGCCCTGGCGTACGGCGACGGGCGGCGGTACGTGGTGGCCGTGCTGACGCTGGACGGCGAGGTGGCCCCGGCCTGGGCCGCGGCGCGCGGCATCGAGGGAGGCCTGGCGGACCTGGCGTCCCATCCGCTGGTCCTGGAGGAGATCGCCCGCGCGGTGGAGGAGGCCAACGGGCGGCTGGCCCGCGTACAACAGGTCAAACGCTGGCACCTCCTGCCGGACGAGTGGACCACGGAGAGCGAGGAGCTGACACCGACGCTGAAGCTGAAACGCCGGGTGATCCACTCCAAGTACGCCGACACGTTCACGGCCATGTACGAGACCTGACCGGCCACGAAGGCCGCGGCCACACCATCCGGGAGCCCGCCGACGACCCGGCGCGCAAGGCACGAAGCTCAGCCCGCTCCCCGCGGGCGAACGGTCGACCGCCGAGCGTCGACGACGGGACCGCGAGAATGCGCCCACCCCGAAGTACGAAGCACAGACCTGCGGCGGACGACGGACGGTCGGCCGCCGACGACGGGACCGCAAGAGGCGCCCACCCTGAAGACGGAAAGCACACCCCTTCGACCACCCGCCGCTGAGGATGCGCCCACCCAGAAGGCGCGAAGCACGGCCCCTCGGCGAACGGCCGACCGCCGACGACGGGACCGCAAGAGGCACCCACCCGGAAGACGGAAAGCACACCCCCTCGGCCACCGGCCACCCGGAAGGCGCGAAGCACAGCCCCTCCCGACCGCCGAGGACGGGATCGCTAGAGCGCACCGGCCCTGAAGGTCCCGTCCGCCATCGGCGGCATGCGAAGGGTCCTGCCGGGCGCCTGGCCGCGGCATCGCTCGGCGGGCGGCTCGCCTTCCCTGATCGGCGGAAATTCCCGGAATCAGCGGGAACCAGGTGGAATCGGGGAACGTCTGTAGGGGCATGACCCGGATCCTGGCCGTCGCCGTGGCGGTCCTGATCGCGGGCTGGGACGCCGCCGACGCGCTCACGCCGTCCGGGGTCCTGCTCGCCGCGGCGGCCCTCGCCGTCGCCGGACTGGTGCTGCTCGCCGCACGCCGTCCCGCCGTGCGGCCCACTCCGGAGGTTTCCGCGCGGTCGGTGTCGCTGCGCTCCCACGCCCGTCGTACCGCCATCGTGCGCCTGTGCGACCCGGACGCCGCCGGCCGCCCACGCCCCCGAGCACCGTCGGCCGGTACGCGGACCGCCCAGCGTCTGTTTCACATGGTTGCGGGGCTTGCGGGGCGTCGTCGCGTCGTCTGATCGGTTCCGTCCTGCCCTGCGTGGTGCCCCTGTGGTGTTCGGCCGGGCTGGTGAAACATCGTGGCTGCGGACCATCCCGGGCCACCGCCGGATGCGGCTCGTACGTGGGCCGTCCAGCGTCTGTTTCACGTGACCGCCGGGCTTGCGGGGCTTCGCCGTGTCGTCTGACCGGTTCCGTCCCGCCCTGCGTGGCACCACCACGGTGCTCGGCCAGGCCGGTGAAACACCGTGGCCGCGGGACTCCCCGGCCACCGCCGGATGCGGTCCTTTCGCCTGTCCTCTCCCGAGTACGAGCCGAAAGGTCTCCTCACCGAATGTTCGCACTGTTCGACGCCGCCGTCGGCGTCGCGTATCACCTCGTCACCGGGCTCATGTCACTGCTGGAGCCGGTCACGGGCGGCCTCAGCGCCGCCGTCGCCATCGTCGTCTTCACCGTCTGCGTCCGCCTGGCGCTGCTGCCGCTGAGCATCCGCCGGGCACGGGCGGGCCGGACGCGTCAGCGCCTGGAACCCCAGGTCGGCAAGCTCCTCGAACGCCACCGCGCCGACCCGGTCCGCGCGCGTCAGGAGGTCGGCGCCCTCTACCGCGCCGAAGGCACGTCGATGTGGGCCGGGATCGGACCGGCGCTCCTGCAGATGCCCGTCTTCTCCGTCGTCTACCGCCTGTTCCTGTCCCCGGCCGTCGGCGGCCACGCGAACCTGTTGCTGGCCCACACGCTGTTCGGCACACCGCTGGGCGCGCGCTGGCTCCTGTCCGCGGGCGCCTTCGGCCCGCACGGCCTGGTGTTCCTGGGCCTGTTCGCCCTGCTCGCCGTCGTGGCCTGGTGGACCTCCCGGCGGGTGCCGGCACCGCCGGGGGCCCTCGGCCGGGTGACGCGCGTCCTGCCGTACGGCACCCTGCTGTTCGCCGCGTACGTCCCCCTGGCCGCCGGCCTGTACCTCCTGACCACGACCCTCTGGACCGCGGCCGAACGCGTCACCCTGTGGCGCACCCCGGCCGAGGCCTGAGTAGGCTCACGACCGGAGGCGGGAGGGTGCCTGGTGGCCCCCATGGTCTTCAAAACCACTGCACGACGCTCAGCGCCGTGGGCGGGTTCGATTCCCGTACGCCTCCGCCACCTTCTCCGATGCCGTACGGACCAGCGCAAGCGCGGTGGCGTGTGCGTTTGAGGATCGAGTCACCTGAGCGCCGCGTTCGCGGCCTCTCGCTCCGGCGGCACCCCCAGGGCCGCAGCGTCCGTCGCGAGGCCACCACGATCAACGAGTGGCCGGAAGCTGCCTCCGCCGCCTCCTCTACTGCCGCGCTGACCAGCGGAACCGCGATGGTACGCGCCTGCGTCGTGTCCCCCGGTCCCCTTCGGTGGCGACGGCCGAGGCAGAGAGGAGCGTCGCGGCGGCGAGGCCGCCCCACAGCGCGGCCGGGCCGTGGGGCGCGAGGGCGGTGATGACCGCCGGGGAGACGGCGAGGCCGAAGCCCGTGGAGAGCTGGAAGCGGGTGAGGGCGCGTCCCAGGACAGGGGCCGGGGCCAGGGTGGTGACGAGCGCGGTGGCGCTGCCGGCATAGATGATCTCGCCGAGGGTGCAGAGCACGGACACCGCGGCGACGGCCGGGGGACCCCAGCCGGGTCCCAGCGAGGTTGCGGCGAGGAAGCCGAGGTAGGACGCGGTGACCACCACGCCGGCGATCGCCAGCACGGACCGGCGGGGGAAGCGCGACATCAGGACGGTGACCGGAACCTGCAGGGTGACCACCATCACCGTGTTGGTCACGAAGATGGCCGCCGGCCACACCGGGGAGGCGTGCATCTGCGTCACCAGGACCAGCGGGAGCGCGACCTCGGTGACGTTGAGGCAGAAGACGTAGATCACGTTGGCGGCCAGCAGCGTGCGCATCCGGAGGGTCGGCTCGTCCTCGTCCTCGGCCGTGTCGGCGGCCGGATGGGCGTGCACGTGGACCGACCACGCCAAGGCCGCCGCGGCGAGGTAGGCGAGCCCGGTCACGCCTGCCAGCGCCTGCAGTGCGGTGGTGCCGGCCGTCAGGCACGCGGTGGCGAGGAGTCCACCGGCGCCCAGGCCGGCGTTGCGCAGAGAGCGGCCCGCGGCGAGGGCGGCGTCGCGTTCCCGGCCGTGGGCGACCGTGGCCACGAGGGCGGCGTGCGCGGCCGGCCATGCCTGGTTGCCGATGCCGAGGAAGAGCGCCGCCGCCGCGAACGGCCAGACGTGTCCCGCCGGGGTGGTCAGCAGCAGCGCCACGCCCAGCACCCGTACCAGCATCGACGCCGCCACGACCGTGCTGCGCGCGCCCCGGTCCAGCCATCGGCCCACCGCGGGCATGCACACCAGACCCGCGACGGCGCCGACCGCCATGGCGGTGCCGGTGACCGGCGCGGACAGCCTCAGCACCGTCACCCCGTAGAGCAGCAGAAAGGGCCGCAGCAGGCCGGTGCCGAGCGCGTCCACGGCCAGGGCGACGGCGTAACGGGGGCCGCCGGAGGCACGGAGAAGGGCGCGGGGCCGGATCATGGTGGTGGTCGCCATGGGGCCCACGGTCGCGTCGGGCCGCCGGACGCGGCACGTCGGTTGACGGACATCGTCAACCGACGCCGCCGCCGGCCCTCCGACCAGCGATGATGGGGGGATGACGCTGCGCATCGACATCACCGGGCTCCCGGCCGAGCGGCTGCGGTTCGCCGCCTCCCCGCTGGCCGAGCTGACCGCGATGCTGCACGTCCTGGCCGAACCCGGGCATCACCCGCGGCTGGCCGGCTGGGCCGGGGACGTCTGGGCCGGGCTGCCGCCGGAGCTGGCCGAGCGGTTGCGGGAGGCGGAGTTCCTCTGGCGTTCCTCACGGGCCGATTTCCTGGTCCCCGCCCGGCCCCGGCAGACCCTCGCCGAGGAGCTGGACGATGTGGACCGGATCGACGACGAGACCTACGTGAGCGCCGCGCTCACCACCACGTGCGGCAGCAACCGGGTCCACTTCGCCGCGGCGTCGCCGCTCGCCGACGCGACCGCGCGCGAGCGGGCCCTGGACCTGGCCCAGGCCCGCGGCGCGCTGCAGGAGGCCTTCGCGGAACGGCTGCTCGCGGACCCGGCCGCCGTGCGGGCACGGGTGCGCCACACCCTCCAACAGTGCGCCGGGGCCTTCTTCGACGCCGCCTGGACGGGCGTCGCCGTGCGGCTGGCCACCGACCTGCGCCTGAAGAACGACCTGCGCAAGCGGCAGGGCATCGGGGCGGCACTCGCCTCGGTCTCCGGCGCGGTCACCCTGGCAGAGGACGGCGACCGCATCGTCGTGGACAAGCTGCAGGACAGGACGACCGCCGCCGACGGCACCGGGGTCACCTTCATCCCCAGTGACTTCGGCAGCCCGCACCTGGTGGTGATCCACGCGCCCGGATGGCAGCCGGTGGTGCAGTACCCCGTGCCCGAGCCGAGCCCCGCAGAGCCGGTATCGCTGGAAACGGTCACCCTGCGGCTGGAGGCGCTCGCCCATCCGGTACGGCTGCGGCTGCTGCGCACCCTGGCCCGCGGCCCGCACACCACCGGCGAGCTGGCCCACGCCTGGGAACTCTCACCCCCGGAGGTCTCCCGCCACCTCGCCGTCCTGCGCCGCGCGGGCCTGCTCACAACCCGGCGGCACGGGCGTTACGTCCACTACACCCTCAACGTGCCCGAGCTGACGACGCTGGGCACGGACCTGCTGGCGACCGTCCTGCGCTGAGCGGCCGCGGCGGGCATCGTCCACGTCATCGGGCCGTCATGGCGCGGCCGACCCTCCCCGATACCCTTGGCCTTACCGCCGCGCGCCCCCGCTGACCTCGCGCGATGACATCTCCCGGCGGGGCGGGTACCCGCCGGGGCGTCGCAGAGCACAGATCGAGGGAGCGAAGGAATGACACACCTGGACGCGCGGCCGCCGCTGTTCGTCATCTCCGGGCCCAGCGGGGCCGGGAAGGGGACGGCCCTGCGCTTCCTCACGGAGCGGTCCCTGCTGCGACGCGTGCCGACGTACACGACGCGTGAGCCGCGCGAGCACGAGACGCCGGGCGTCGACTACAACTTCGTGACCGAGGGCGAATTCTTCAGGCTGCACGACGAAGGCGTGATCTTCGAGTACACCCGCACCTACGCGGCCGGCTACTACGGCTCGCCGAAGTGCCTGCTGACCGGGGACGACCCCGACGCCCTGCTGGTCGAACTCGACCCCAGCGGCCTCGTCCGGGTACGGACCGCCTCGCAGCGCCGCGTGATCGGGATCTTCGTCACCACCTCCTCGGAGGAGGAGTTGCGGCATCGGCTGCTGCTGCGGGGCCAGGGCGGCGAGGCCGCCCAGCGGCTGCGCATCCGCACCGATCAGCTCACCTGGGCCTGGGTGTACGACTACGTCCTTGTGAACGACGACCGGGAGTGCTTCTTCGACGACCTGGAGATCGTCGTCCGCGCCGAGCTGATCAAGAACGAAGGCGCCAGGCGGATGCTCGACCTGAAGACGGAGTCGAATCCCACGCTCCAGGAGGGCGATTAGCTTGAGTTTTAACCCTTGGTGGGTGGTGGCGGACCCCGGTTGATCATGAACGAAGCCCTTGGTTGATCATTTCTCTTGCGACAGAAGAACGATCACACCAAGGGCTTCAGTTGATCAGTGTGCATGATGCCGGCCTGGCCGGTGAACGCGGGGACCTGTCCCGCTTCCGTTCGGAGTTCTACCGGTGCCTGACCGCGCGGGCGGATGCGTTGTTCGAGCTGACCGATGCGGTGTTGTGCGCTGATGGGCCGGTCCGGTCGTTGGCAGGATTATCGCTGGTCGGTGAGCATCGCCGGGGGCACGGCGGGTTGTATGCGGGTCTGGCTGGGGGTCGGGTGGATGCCGACCGGCTCCGGCGTGCGGTGATCGCCGGCCCGCTTCCCCGGGCCGCCGGAGGCCGGCTGGTGCTGGCCATCGATATCACCTGCTGGCTGCGCCCTGAGGCCCACACCTCGGCCGGGCGGATCTTGTGCCATGTCTACGGGCGCGGCAAGGACCAGCACATGGCGGTTCCCGGCTGGCCGTATTCCGTCGTCGTCGCGTTGGAGGCCGGACGCAGCTCCTGGAGTGCGCCCCTGGACATCCAGCGACTCACACCCGGCGATGACGCCGCGACGGTGACTGCCAGGCAGCTCCGCCGGGTCGTGACCGATCTGATCACCGCGGGGCATTGGCGGCCCGGTGATCGCGACATCCTCATCGTGGCCGACGCCGGCTACGACGGCCCCCGGCTAGCGTTCATGCTGTCCGACCTACCGGTCGCGGTGCTGGTCCGGATGCGTTCGGACCGGGTCCTGCGCCGCCCAGCCCCACCCCATCACGTGGGCCAGACGGGCCGCCCGCGCCGCCACGGCGGTGAGTTCGTCTTCGGTGACCCGGCCACCTGGGGAACTCCCGACATCACCACCCACACCACCACCCGCCTCTACGGGCCGGCGTCGGCCCGTGCGTGGAACCGGCTGCACCCGCGCCTGACCCACCGCACCGCCTGGACCGCCCACGCCGGGAATCTGCCGATCCTGGAAGGAACACTGATCCACTTGCAGGTGGCGCGCCTGCCGAGTGGAGCGGTCCCCAAACCGGTCTGGCTGTGGCATTCGCGCATCGATATCGATCCGGGCGAAGTCGACCTGCTCTGGCAGGCGTTCTTGCGCCGCTTCGACATCGAGCACACCTTCCGCCTGTTCAAACAGACCCTCGGCTGGACACGCCCCAAACTGCGCACACCACAAGCGGCCGACCGGTGGACCTGGCTGATCCTGGCCGCCTACACCCAGCTCCGACTGGCCCGCCACCTGACCGCCGACCTTCGCCGCCCCTGGGAAAAACCCGCCGAACCCGACCGGCTCACACCCGCACGAGTCCGCCGAGGATTTCGGCACCTGCGCAGATACACAGCATGTCCAGCCAGCGCACCAAAACCATCCCGGCCCGGCCCCGGACGACCACCCGGAGTCCGCAACCGCCACCCAGCCGACCGCCACGACGTGCACACCAGCACTAAAACGACGACCAACAAAGCCAAGCCGAGCACTCCACGCCCGCGCCGCACAGGTTAAAACTCAAGTTAGGGCGTGTTTCAAAATCCCGCCCTCCGGGACACTCCCCGCCCAGGGACACTCCCCGCCCTCCCAGGGGGGGGCGCCGACCCCACTTCCATTGTCAAGCCACCCCACAGGCCAAAGGAAGACCGCACGCACGGCTGTGGAAAACCCACGGCCCAACCGAGACAGGCCCGAGGGGCCGGTCCAGGGCGACGTACGAGACGCTCATGTCACGCGGAAGGCCGCCAGGTGCCGCAGCTTGTCCGGGTTGCGGATCAAGTGGATCTCGGTGATCCGGGCGTCCACCACCTCCGCGCAGGCGACGGTGTCCGGGCGGCCCGCGGCGGTGAACAGGATGCCGGGGCGGCCGTTGACGTTCACCGCCTGCGGCCGGCGGTCGGTCATCGGCGTGGCGATGACGGCGGCGAGGAACCGGGCGACGTTCTTCGCGCCGCGCTGTGGGCGGACGGCGGCCTTCACCTTGCCGCCGCCGTCGCTCCAGGCCGTCACGTCCGGGGCGAGCAGCTCCATCATCCGGTTGAGGTCGCCGCCGACGCAGGCGGCCAGGAACTCATCGGTGACCTGCCGCTGCACCTCGGGTGGTGTGTCGTAGCGCGGCCGGCGGGACTGGACGTGCGACCTGGCCCGGTGGCCGACCTGCCGTACGGACGCCTCGCTGTGCTCCAGCATCCCGGCGATCTCCCGGAACGAGAAGCCGAAGACCTCCTTGAGCACGAAGACCGCCCGCTCCAGCGGCGAGAGGGTGTCGAGCACGACGAGCATGGCGAGTGAGACCGACTCGGCCAGCTCCACCTCCTCGGTGGCGTCGGGCCGGGTCACCACCGGCTCGGGCAGCCAGGGGCCGACGTACTGTTCGCGGGTGACGGCGGCCGACGCGAGCCGGTTGAGCGCGAGGTTGGTGATCGTACGGGTCAGATAGCCGACCGGGTTGTCCACGGGAGTGGACACCTGACTGCAGCGCAGCCAGGTGTCCTGCACCAGGTCCTCGGCGTCGGCGACGCTGCCGAGCATCCGGTAGGCGATGCCGAACAACATGCGCCGGTGCTGCTGGAAAGTGGTCGCGTCGATCACGCCTGCGACGGTACCGCGCAGGCGTCCGAGAAGCCCTGGCTGGTCAGGCCGAAGGCGCTGTTCATGCGCGAGCGGAAGTTCTCCAGGGCGACCATGGCGGTCAGCTCGACGAAGGCGGCCTCACCGAGCCGTTCGACCAGGGCGGCGGCGAGCTCGTCGGTGACGCGGGGCTCGGTCTCGGTCATCGCCTCGGCGTACTCCAGGACGAGGAGCTCCAGCGCGGTGAAGGCGTCCTGGTGGTCGCGCCACTGCGGAACCTTGGAGATCTTCTCCATCGGGAGCCTGAGGGCGTCGGCCTCCCAGTGACCGAAGTCCATGCACCACGAGCAGTTGATCCTGGCCGCCGCCACCATGACGGCGATGTGCTTGAGACCCGGGTCGAGGCTGTTCCACTTGGCGGCGCCGCGCTCCTGCCGGACGTAGGCGAGCAGCACCCGCGCGTTGTGGCCCACGGCCAGGCCGGGGTCGAGCACCTTGCCGTAGGTGCGCCGGGAGTACCAGGCGCCGATGCGGTTGAGCAGGGTGTTGGGCGGAGTGAGGGAAATCCGGGTCATGGCAGGTTCTCTCCATCGTTGTCGCCACCGGTGACTCGGGCTTGTGCCGAGCGGGCCTTCCGAAGGCCTCCGCAGGTGTGACAGATCGGCCCGCCGGAGTGTGACATCCGGTGCGTTCTCTTTTGACGCCCCTACACGTCCTCTTTTGACGCCCCTACACGTCGTGCTCGCCCTGCGACGGCCGTGGCGGCGTGACCTGCGTGATCGTCGCGGTGCCGGCCACCGGCCGCCCCTCGTGCATGGTGATCGGCGCGCCCGGTGCGAGGTGTCTCCAGTCGGCCGGGGTGAGGGGGGCGAGCCGGATCGAGCCGCGCCCGCCGGGTGGGATCTCCGGTGCGGACTCGACCCAGAGGCGCGCCACGTGCAACCCGGGGTCCGTGCCGAGGGCCCACATCGGACGCAGCTCTCCGGCGCCGGGGACCGGCCGGCGGCGCCCGCCGGCGGCGTCAGGCGGGACGAGCCGCAGTTCGGCTCGGATGACGCCGTGGCGAGCCTCCCAGCCGCGCCATCGGTACCAGGCCACGTCCCGCTCCCTCCCCAGCCGCCCGGCGGCCCGTTCGAGCAGGGACCAGAACTCACCGGTCTGCCACGAGGACTCCGGGAGGTCGCCGAGGATCCCGAGAGCGGAGTCCCACTCGGTGCGGCGCAGGTACTCCCGGGCGTCGTCGGCGGAGAGCCCGGCGTCGCACCGCGCGCCGGCCGGGACGAGGTCGCAGGCGCGAGCGAGAAGCCCGAGAAGATCCACGCTCCGATTCTCCCGTCCCGTCACGGGCGCGTCGTGGAGCGGGCGCGCGCGTCGTTCACGGCGTGGACGAGCGCGTCGATGTCGGCGGTGGTGGTGCGGTGGCTGATGACGCAGGCGCGCAGGGCGGCGCGGCCGTCCAGGGTGACGGGACTGATCCAGGCGCGCCCGCCGGCCACGACCGCGTCCGCGAGGCCGTCGTGGTGGGCCTGGGACGTGTCGTGGGGATCGGCGAAGCAGACGACGGGCAGCGGGGTGCGGTTGACGATGGTCCAGCCGGTGTCGGCGAGCCGGCGGCGGAGGGCGTCGGCGAGATCCGCGTCGTGTTCGAGTTGGGCCGCGTAGCCGGTCCGCCCGGCGGCGGCGAGGCTGAGGAACAGCTTCAGCCCCATGAACCGGCGCGACCACTGCTGGCTGGAGGTGTACGGGTCGACGGTGTCGGGGACGGCGCCCGGCATGTAGGTGGTGGTGACCCGGAACGTCTCGGCGAGCCCGGCGGCGTCGGTGCACAGCAGGGCCCCCGCGCCCATGGGGACGCTGAGCCACTTGTGCGCGTCCACCGTGATCGAGTCGGCGCGCTCGATGCCGGTCAGGGCCCCGGCCAGCCGATCGGACAGCGCCGCGGCGCCGCCGTAGGCGGCGTCGGCGTGCAGCCGCAGGCCGTGGGCGGCGCAGAGATCGGCGAGTTCGGGCAGCGGGTCGATGACGCCCGCGCTCGTGGTGCCGGCCGTGGCGACCACCAGGAAGGGCAGCTCGCCGGCCCGGCGGTCGGCCGTGATCATGGAGGTCAGCCGGTCGAGGTCCAGCCGCAGGCCGGCGTCGACCGGCACGAGGCGGACCGCGTCGCGGCCGATGCCGGTGGCGTGCGCGATCTTCAGCCAGGCCAGGTGGCTCTCGGCGGACGCGTACAGCACCGGCCGGCCGGGCAGCGCGCGCAGTCCGCCGGTGCCGTACCCGGGCCAGGTACGGGTCAGCGCGAGCAGTACGGCGGTCAGGTTGGCCTCGGCGCCGCCGCTGGTGAACGACCCGGCCACCTCCTCGGCCGGGTACCCGAGCCGGCGGCCGAGGAAGCGCAGCAGATGCGCCTCGATCTCCACCGCCGCGGGGGAGTGCGACCACGCCGCGAGCTGCGGGTTGGTCGCCGCGGCGAGCGTCTCACCGACAACGCCCATCAGCGTGGGCGCCGGGTTGAACAGTCCGAAGTAACGCGGGTGCGCGGTGTGCACACGCGCCTCGCGCAGCAACGCCATGACCTCGTCGACCACCTCCTCCGCGGGGAGGGGGGCGGCGAAGTCGTACGCGCTCACCGTCTTGCGCAGCGCGTCCACGTCCACCGGCCGGCTGACCGGCCGGGCGGGCAGCCGCGCGTGTTCCTCATCGAGCACCTCCACGACATGCCGCCACAGCCGGGCGGCCGCCTCGGCGGATGGATCGAGGAACGACTCATCACTCATGAGCCTCAGCCTCGCGGTGGTGTGCGCAACGGCCAAGTGGCGGGAACGACAACGATCGCTAAATTCATGACATGAACACGCGCGCGCCCGCCCACACGGTCGCACTCGCCGTCACGGACGGAGTGCCGATCTTCGAGCTCGCCATCCCGTGCGAGGTGTTCGGCTACCCGCGGCCCGGCCTGACCGACACCTGGTACGACTTCCGGGTGTGCGCGCCCGCCGGCGACACCCGGATCGCGGCGGGCTTCGCCCCCGTCACCGAGTACGGCCTCGACGGCCTCGCCGGCGCCGACACCGTCGTCGTCCCGGCGTGCCACAGCGTGCACGACTCCCAACCCGCCGAGCTGGTCGCGGCGGTCCGCGCCGCGTACGACGACGGCAGCCGGATCGTGTCGCTGTGCTCCGGCGCGTTCGTGCTCGCCGCCGCGGGCATCCTCGACGGACGGACCGCGACCACCCACTGGATGCACGCCGACCTGCTCGCCCGCCGCCACCCGGAGGTACGCGTCGACCCGTCCGTGCTGTACACCGACGACGGCGACGTGCTCACGAGCGCGGGCACCGCGGCCGGTCTCGACCTGTGCCTGCACATCGTGCGCACCGACCACGGCGCCGCGGTCGCGAACGCCCTCGCGAAGCGGCTCGTGATGCCCCCGCACCGCCCCGGCGGCCAGGCCCAGTACATCGACGCCGGTCCCGCCCCCGACCACGCCGACGAGCTCGGCCCGCTCCTGGACTGGGCACGCGAACGCCTGGACCGGCCGCTGACCATCGCGAATCTCGCCGCACGGGCCAACCTCACCGAGCGCACCCTCATCCGCCGCTTCCGCGCCGCGACCGGCGCCGCCCCGATGACCTGGCTGCGCAACATCCGGCTCGACCACGCCCGCGCCCTGCTGGAGACGACCACGCTGCCCGTCGACCAGATCGCCGAGCGCTCCGGCCTCGGCAGCCCCGCCAACCTCCGCCACCACTTCACCCGGACCGTCGGCGTGTCGCCCAGCACGTACCGCCGTGCCTTCTCGGTGAGGCCGCCGGAGACGAGCGTGACCCGGCTCCGGCGGCCACGGGAACGCTAATCCCACGTCATGTCGAGCTGGTGCTCGGACGCGGGGTAGCCGGCCCGCGCGAACGCCTCGGCCATCGGGGTGTTCCCGACATCCGTCGACGCCCGGATGCGGTCCACGCCCTGCGCGGCCAGGATCCGGGTGCCCTCGCCGAGTATCGCGTCGACGTACCCGCGTCCGCGGTGTGCCGGGCGTACGCCGATGTAGGCGATGATCGGGTTGTAGCCGTTGTGCGCCGGGATGACGAACCCCACCGGCTCGCCGTCCGGCAGTGTCGCGATCCGCCACCACTCCCGCGGGCTCCGGTAGCCGGTCAGCTCGTCCCCGTACTGCGCCTCGGCCGCCGCGCGGGCCGTCATGCGGGTCAGGTCGGCGCGGCCGTGGGCGTCGAGTGTGCCCTCCAGCACCTCGGCCATCAGGCCGATGAGCTCCTCGGCGGCGCCGACGGGGCGGAAGACGAGCCGGCCGTCCGGCTCGGGGACGGGCCCGCCGCGCCGCCACTCCATCCGCAGGCGTTCGACGAGGGGCCGGGCGCCCAGGTCCTTCAGGACGGACCTGCGGTCCTCGACGGGCTCGCGCAGGCCGGGCGACTCGCGCCAGTCCGGCGGGACGATGCGGACGTACTCCGGAACCGGGCCGTCCGGCGGGACGATCTCGGCCATCGCCGCCCTCAGCAGGCGGGCGCCGACGTCGAGCCGGTCCGGAGCGGTGTCGTCGAGATCGAAGACATCGAGGAGGAACGGCGCGTCGTGGTGCGGGCGGCACCACCACGCGGCCCGCGCGACGAGGCGGTCGCCGCGCAGGGCCACCCACATCCAGGAGGGTCTGCGCCGCCCCCCGGCGAGGTCGGCCGCGAGCTCATCGTTCATCTGATAGGGGAGCCGGGTGAAAAGCGGGAGTTCGCCGGGCCCGGTGAGCGGGCGAAGGGTCAGGTCGTTCTGTTCTACGGTCAAGGCACTCTCCGGTGGAGACGTGCGCCCGTCCGTGCCGGGATCAGTGGTGGTCCACGTCCCGGGAGGGGCGGAGCGCGGTGATCGTGGGATGCATCGGCCGGCCCTCCTTTCGTGCGTCGTGGGCCTCAGGTGAGGCCGAACGCCAGTCCTACACGCGGCCGGAGCCCGTCGGCAAACCCTTTTCCGCGGCCACCAGATGATCGTCCGTCAGCCGAACCGGACGTTCGCCAGGGCCGTGCGGGCGACCCGTTCGACCGTGCGGGTCGCGGCCGACGCGGAGCCCGGGGCGATGAGGCGGACGGTGACGATCACGTTGGCCCGGCGGGCGATCAGATCGACCGTCGTCAGGCCTATCCCGCCGGTGCCGTCGATGATCTCCCGTGCCTCGTCGGCGAGGCCTCTCACCGGAGTGGCGGTCCGGGCCGGGCGGCGGGCCCCGGCCACCGTACGGCGAAAGCCGTCGTGCGCGGTCGCGCCGGCGCTCTCGAACGGGCCCTTGCGGGTCAGGCCCAGACCGACCGAGAAGGTCCCGACGACGCCGCTCCTCCAGGTGCAGCCCTCCTGACGGTCGATGGGGCCGAGCAGGAGCAGGTCGGCGTCGGGCGTGCGGTCGCCGGGCGGGAGGAGCGCGTGGGCGGTCGGGGCGAACATGGTGCACAGGCCGGGCAGCCGCCCGGCCTCGTGGCGCCACGGCCACGACGGATCGTTCCACGGCGCCTCCATCGCGGTCAGCAGCGCGAGGCACACGACCCACACGGCGCCGCCGGCGGCGACGACTCCCAGCCGGGGGCGTGCGGCACGTACGGGATGGCCGCTGCGCCGGGCCAGTTCGGCCACGGCCGCGTCGAAGGCCGGGTCGGCGCGGTGGCGGAACCGCGCGGGTGCCAGGAACACGCGGGGCCGGTCGGTGATGACCTGCACCTTCTCCAGGAGGAGCCCACGGCGAAGCTCGACGCCCGTGACGTCCGCCCACGGGATCGGCGGGGCGGCGGCGCTGTGCGGCCATCGCGCCTGCAGGCCCGCGGCGGTGAGGGCGAGCCGGCTGCGTGCCAGCACCGTCGGGTAGACGGCGAGGGTGGCACCCGTCGTGACCGCCATCACCATCGCGGGGGAGTAGGCGAGGAACGCCGCCCAGAGGCACAGTGCCGTGGCGGTCACCGCCAACGCGCTCCACACCGTGCACCAGCACCGGAACCGGCGCGAGGAAGCCAGAATCACCGAAGCCACGGACCTGTCTCGGGAGTTAACCACCGCGTCGAACATTGTCATATATCTTGTCATTTCGCCCGTAAGGAAAAGGCCGGGCGAGTCGCACTCTCTCGGCCGCGCCGCCGCGGACCGGGGCCGCGGACGTCATGACACGCCGAGTCAGGGCCGCCCGCCCCCGCGTGCGCCCCGCTCGGCTCGTCCGCCGGCCCTCGCTACGATCGCGGACGACATGAGCGAGCGGAGCGAGCGAACCGGAAGGACGGCGCGCGCGGCTCCCGCGGCGCGGGAGGGGCTCGTGAGCGCTTCCGGTGACCCGTCCCC
>NZ_JBHLZP010000228.1:12789-18988 GCF_042429965.1 Actinoallomurus acaciae | reverse complement strand
GGCGGCGCCGCCGCTGGAACCGCCCGGCGTACGCGAGGGGTCCCACGGGTTGCGGGTGACTCCGGTCAGCGGCCCGTCCGTGACGCCCTTCCAGCCGAGCTCGGGCGTCGTGGTCTTGCCGACGATCACGCCGCCGTGCTCGCGGACGCGAGCGACGGCGGGGGAGTCGTCCGGCCACGGGCCGTCCGGCGCGATCGTGCGCGAGCCGCGGAGCGTGGGATGACCGCGGGTCAGCAGGACGTCCTTGATCGAGATGGGGACGCCGTCGAGCCGTCCGAGCGGCTCGCCGCGCCGCCAGCGCTCCTCCGACGCGCGCGCCGCCGCGAGGGCCTCGTCGGCGGTGAGGAGGCAGTACGCGTTGACCGACGGATCGGCCTCGTCGATACGCGCCAGGACGGCGGACGTGGCCTCGACCGGCGACAGGCTCCCGGCGCGGAAGGCGGCCAGCATCTCGCCGGCGGTGAGGTACGCGATCTCGGCCATCAGGTCCCTCTCGTGACGTATCCCAGCTTCTTGTCGACCACATTCACCAGCGGACGTCCGTCCCGGTAGCGGCCCAGGTTGTCGAGGAACAGCTCGACCAGATCGTCGTGCCAGCCGGTCGTGTCACCCGACATGTGCGGGGAGACCAGGACGTTCGGCAGCGTCCAGAGCGGCGAGGACTCCGCCAGCGGCTCGGTCGCGAACACGTCCAGTGCGGCTCCGGCGATGCGGCCCTCGGACAGCGCGTCGACCAGCGCCTTCTCGACGACGAGCCCTCCGCGGCCGACGTTGATGAGCCGGGCGGAGGGCCGCATCCGGGCCAGCGCGCCGGCGTCGATCATGTCCCGGGTGAGGTCGGTGCGCGGCGCGGCGAGCACGACGTAGTCGGCGTCGGCGAGCGCCGAACGCAGTTCGCCGAACGGCCGTACCTCACCGAGGTCCGGGTCGTCGCTCCGGCGGGAGCGGCCGATGCCGGTGACCGCCATGCCGACGGCGGACAGGCGGCGGCCGATGGCCCGGCCGATCGGGCCGGTGCCGACGACCAGGACGCGGGCGCCGGTGATCCGCTCGGCGTCCCGGTGGCGCCACTCGCGCCGATCCTGGAGGCGCACGGTGGTGTGCAGGTCCTTGGCGAAGCAGAGGATCAGCCCGAGGACGTACTCGGCGATCGGCTCGTCGAAGACGCCGCGCGAGTTGGTGACCATGACGTCGCTCTCGACCAGGCCGGGGAACAGCAGCCGGTCGACCCCGGCGCTGGCGATGTGCACCCACCGGAGGGCGTCGGCGTGCGGCCACGCGGCGGCGACGGCGTCGGACCAGAAGTCCCACAGGAAGAGCACCTCGGCGCCCGGCAGCGCCTCCGCCAGACCGGCCGCGCCCGTGCGCCGGACGTCGGCGAGGCGTCCGATGGCGGCCAGCCGGGGTGGTGGGGCATCGCCTTCCAGCACGAGAACGGCCGGATTCCGCGTGGTCACAGATGACGCTCCCGTGCATTTTCCGAGGTCGTATCCCGAGGTCACCAGGGGCATTGACACGCTAGGCAGACTTCGTATGATTGTCAACAATCAGCCGCCAGGGCTGACGATGTGCTGCAAGACCGTCGCAACCTGAACCCACCCCGGAAACCATCACCCGGACCAGAGGCCAGGACGGATCCCAAGGCGCCCGCAGGGAAGTCATCGGGGTGAGCGACGTGCCTCACCTCGACCATGTGCGATGGGAGGTCTGGCATGCCGAGACTTATCAAGATCACGCTGGAGCGCCGCGGTGTGTCGTGCGTCGCGGAACTGCTCGACAAGGACGCGCCTCGCACGTGCGAGGCGGTGTGGCAGGCCCTCCCGCAGGGCGGCGACATCTACCACGCCAAGTACGCTCGCAACGAGGTCTACACCATGGTCGAGCGCTTCGCCGCCGAGGAGCCGGGCCTGGAGAACCCCACGGTCACGCCGATCCCCGGCGACGTCGTCTACTTCTCCTTCAACGGCGGCATGCTCGACCGGCGCTTCAAGGAGGAGAAGGGCATCGACGCGCTTCCCGGCGTGATCGACATGGCGATCTTCTACGGGCGCAACAACCTGCTCCTCAACGGCGACGTGGGCTGGGTGCCGGGCAACGTCTACGCGACGATCGTCGAGGGCCTGGAGCCGATGGCCGAGGCGTGCAACGACGTGTGGCGTTCGGGCAGCGTGGGCGAGCGCCTGGTGTACCAGCGGTACGAGCGGTGAGCGCCGGCCTACCTCCAGGCGATGTCACGGACGTGGTCGTCGACTTCGAGCTGGTCACCCAGGTCGGCGTCGGCGTGGTCGCGCCCTTCGACTTCGCCCTCGACCGTGAGCTGTGGCGCTGGGCGCCGGACCACGTCTCCCTGTACATGACCCGGCTGCCGTTCGTGCCGGTGCCGGTGACCGTCGAGATGGCCTCGGCGCTGGCCGACGTCGACACCGTACGCCGGGCGACGCGCGACGTGCTGGCACCGGAGCCGCTGGTCGTCGCCTTCGCCTGCGCCTCGGGCAGCTTCGTGCACGGGGCGGAGGGCGAGCGGCTGCTGAACCAGAGCATGGTGGACGCCGGCGCGCCCGCGGCCACGACGACCTCCGGTGCGCTGGTGGAGTCGCTCCGGCTCCTGGGCGCCGGCCGGATCGCGGTCGTCACGCCGTACATCGACAGCGTCACCGACCGGCTGCTCACGTTCCTCGGCGAGCACGGCATCGAGACGGGCTCCAGCGTCGGGCTCGGCCTGATGAACCACATCTGGAAGGTCGGCTACTCCGAGGTGGTCGCGGCGGTCCGCGCGGTCGACCGGCCGGACGCCGAGGCCATCTTCGTCAGCTGCACCAACGTCCCGACGTACGACATCATCGCGCCGCTGGAACGGATGCTCGGCAAGCCCGTGCTCACCGCCAACCAGGTGACGATGTGCTCGGCGCTGCGCGCGATGGGCGAGCAGGCCATGGGCACCGGCCAGTGGCTCGTCGAGGCCGTGCGCCCCACCGCGGCATAACGCGGTAAGTTGTAAACAATCTGCCAAAACTGGAGAGAAGATGGGCCACACGGTCGGGATCCTTTACCCCGGGTTCAGCGCCGAGGACGACTACCCGCTCATGGAGCGCGTCCTGGGCGATGTGAGCCTGCCCGTGGTGCACACGCTCATGCGTGAGGACGCGCACCGTGTGGACGCCCTGCTCGACATCGGCGGCGCGGACGTGCTCGCCGAGGGCGCGCGGAGGCTGCGGGCCCTCGGCGTGGGCACCGCGATCTGGGCCTGCACCAGCGGCAGCTTCGTCTTCGGCCGGCAGGGCGCGGCCGGGCAGGTCGCCGGGGTCGAGCAGGCCGCGGGCGTACCCGCCTCCAGCACCTCGTTCGCCTTCGTGAACGCCGTCCGGCATCTCGGCGTACGCCGGGTCGCGGTGGCGGCTACCTACCCGGCGGACGTGGCCGAACGCTTCGTCGGCTTCCTCGGCGAGAGCGGCGTCGAGGTGGTCGCGCTCTCGTGCCGGGGCATCATCACCGCGGCCGAGGTCGGCACGCTGGGCCGCGACGAGGTGCTCGACTTCGTCGCCGCCAACGACCACGCCGACGCCGAGGCCGTGCTGGTGCCCGACACGGCGCTGCACACCGTCGCCTGGCTCGACGACCTCGAAGACCGGCTGGGCAAGCCCGTCCTCACCGCCAACCAGGTGAGCGTCTGGGAGGGCCTTCGAATCGCCGGTGACCACGGCCTGCGTACCGGAGCGGGCACACTCTTCCGTACGGAGGCGGCTTGACGATGGGACGACTGGGCGAACTCGAGCCCGTACCCCGAAGATCTACCGTTGAGATCATCTCGGACGAGCTGCGATCCGCGATCATGTACGGATCGCTGGCTCCCGGCTCGCAGCTCGGCGAGGCCGACCTCGCGGCGCGCCTCGGCGTCAGCCGCGGGCCGCTGCGCGAGGCCATGCAGCGCCTCGTCCAGGAGGGCCTGCTGCGCAGCGAGCCGCACCGCGGCCTGTTCGTGATCACATTGGCCGAGGACGACGTGGAGGACGTCTACCTCGCCCGCCTGGCCATCGAGCGCGCCGCCTGCCGGATGATCATGGCGCGCAACCGGGGCGAGGCGCTCGTCCGGCTCACCGAGGCGCTCGACGCGCTGATGGAGGCGGCCGGCCAGCGCGACCGCATCGCGATGAGCGACGCCGACCAGGCCTTCCACCAGGTGCTCGTCGCGTCGTCGGGAAGCCCGCGCCTCGAACGCATGGCCCACACGCTGCTCGTCGAGGCCCGGATGTGCCTGAACGCGCTCCAGGAGAAGTACCCCGAGCCGGACGACCTGGTCGAGGAGCACCGCAAGCTGGTCGAGGCGATCAACGACGGCGACGAGGAACGGCTGCTCCGCCTCATCGAGGAGCACATGACCGACTCGATCGAACGCCTGCGCACCCCGGCCGTCTGACGCCCCGCACCTGAGGGCGGGTGAATCCGGAGACCAGAGACCGAGCGGCCTGGTATCCGGGCCAGGTTCATCGCGTCCTGCACGCCGACGTCGTGGGCGGGGAACAGGCGTGACGGGGCCTGCCGGGTCGCTACCCACCTGCGCCTCGGACTCGTGCTCACGAGCCCGGCGGTGGTGAGTCCGGGGACATGCTCCGCGAGCGGGCCGTCGCCCTCCTGAGCGGCGGCCCGCGTCGGCGGTCTCAGTTCATGGCGATGTACTTGGTCTCCAGGAACTCCTCGATGCCCACCTTGCCGCCTTCGCGGCCGAGGCCCGAGTGCTTGACGCCGCCGAAGGGCGCCGCCGGGTTGGACACCACGCCCCGGTTGAGGCCGACCATGCCGGTCTGGAGCGCCTCCGACACCCGCAGCGCCCGATCGAGATCCCGGGTGTAGACGTAGGCGACCAGGCCGTACTCGGTGTCGTTGGCCCACGCGAGGGCCTGGTCCTCGGTGTCGAAGACGGTCACCGGGGCGACCGGGCCGAAGATCTCCTCATGGCGCATCCGGGCGTCGGCCGGCACCCCCGACAGGACGGTCGGCGGGTAGAAGTAGCCCGGTCCGGCCGCCGCCGACCCGCCCGTACGAACCGTCGCGCCGCGGCTCACCGCGTCGTCCACCAGCGCGGCGACCTTCTGCCGGCCCGCCTCGTCGATGAGCGGCCCGACCTGAGTGCCGGGGTCCAGGCCCGGACCGATGGTCAGCCCGCCCATCCGCTCGGCCAGGCGCCGGGTGAACTCCTCGGCGATCGGGGCCTCGGCGTAGAAGCGGTTGGCCGCCGTGCAGGCCTCGCCGATGTTGCGCATCTTGGCGAGCATCGCGCCCTCGACCGCCGCGTCGAGGTCGGCGTCGGCGAACACGATGAACGGGGCGTTGCCGCCCAGTTCGAGCGAGACCCGCAGCACCTGGCCGGCGCACTGGCCGAGCAGCAGCCGCCCGACCGCCGTCGAGCCGGTGAACGACAGCTTGCGGATGCGGCCGTCGCGCAGCAGGGGCTCGACCAGCGGGCCGGGGGTGGAGGTCGGCACGACGTTGAGCACGCCGTCCGGCAGACCGGCCTCGCGCAGGACGTCGGCCAGGGCCAGCGCCGACAGCGGCGTCTGCTCGGCCGGCTTGAGCACCATCGTGCAGCCGGCCGCGACGGCGGGCCCGATCTTGCGGGTGCCCATCGCCATCGGGAAGTTCCACGGCGTCACCAGCAGGCTCGGGCCCACCGGCCGGCGCATGACCAGGAAGCGGCTCCCGCCGTCCGGCGCGACGGCGTAGTCGCCGCCGATCCGCACCGCCTCCTCGGCGAACCACCGGAAGAACTCCGCGGCATAGGCGACCTCGCCCAGCGACTCGGTGATCGGCTTGCCCATCTCCGCGGTCATCAGCGCGGCGAACTCCTCGCGGCGCGCGAGGAGCAGTTCGTGGGCGCGGCGCAGGACCTCGCCGCGTTCGCGCGGCGCCGTGGCCGCCCAGGAGTCCTGCGCCGCGACCGCGGCCTCCAGCGCCGCCATGCCGTCGGCGGGAGTGGCGTCGGCGACGGAGCACAGCGCCTTGCCGGTCGCCGGGTCCTCGACCGCGAAGGCGCCACCGGCTTCGGCGTCACGCCAGGAGCCACTGACGAACAACCCCTTCGGCACGGACTCCACCGCCTCCCGCGCCACCTCGAACTCGTTCACGAGTCCTCCTTCGTCGGGGGAGGGATCGGGCGTGCGTGTTTGCCGGTTCGCTCGCTTCGCTCGTTCACGGGCCCTCCTTC
>NZ_JBHLZP010000228.1:0-12723 GCF_042429965.1 Actinoallomurus acaciae | reverse complement strand
GGGAGGGATCGGGCGTGCGTGTTTGCCGGTTCGCTCGCTTCGCTCGTTCACGGGCCCTCCTTCGTCGGGGGAGGGACCGGGTGTGCGTGCTTGTCGGTTCGTCCGTTCACGGGCCCTCCTTCGTCGGGAAAGAGGCCGGTGTGCGTGCCTGTCGCTGCACTCGCGCACGGCCCGCCTCCTGACCTGCATCTGGACAACGCCTCTGGAGCATGCTTGCATATCATCATATTGTCAACAATCTTCAGGAGCGACCCATGGCGCAGTTGTCCCCGGTACTGACCCAGGCCACGCCCGTGCTGGCCGCCCGCGGCGAGGGTGTTCACCTCTACGACGAAGAGGGCCGCCGATACCTCGACTTCACCGCCGGAATCGGCGTGACGAGCACGGGGCACTGCCACCCGCGCGTCGTACAGGCCGCGCAGGAGCAGGTCGCCACGCTCATCCACGGCCAGTACACGACGGTGATGCACCGCCCGCTGCTCCGCCTCACCGAGCGCCTGGGCGAGGTGCTCCCGGAGGGCCTGGACGCGCTGTTCTACCTCAACTCCGGCAGCGAGGCCGTCGAGGCGGCGATCCGGCTGGCCCGCCACGCGACCGGCCGCCAGAACATCGTCGTCTTCCACGGCTCCTTCCACGGCCGCACCATGGGCGCCGCCTCGCTGACCACGGCCGGCACGAAGTTCCGCGCCGGCATCGGCCCGCTGATGCCCGGGGCGGCCGTCGCGCCGTTCCCGCAGGCGTACCGGTACGGATGGAGCGAGGAGGAGGCCACGCGCTTCGCGCTGCGCGAGCTGGACTACCTGCTCGCGACGGTCAGCCCCGCCCAGGACACCGCCGCGTTCGTGGTCGAGCCGGTGCTCGGCGAGGGCGGCTACATCCCCGCCCCGCCCGGGTTCCTCGAGGGGCTGCGCGAGCGCGCCGACCGGCACGGCGCCCTGCTCATCGTCGACGAGGTCCAGACCGGCTTCGGGCGCACCGGGCGGTTCTGGGGCCACGAGCACGCCGACGTACGGCCCGACGTGCTCATCACGGCCAAGGGCCTGGCCAGCGGGTTCCCGCTGTCGGCGATCGCCGCCCCGGCCGAGCTGATGAGCCGCGCCTGGCCCGGCTCGCAGGGCGGCACGTACGGCGGCAACGCCGTCGCCTGCGCCGCCGCGCTGGCGACGCTGGACGTCATCCAGGACGAGGGGCTGGTGGCCAACGCCGACGCGATGGGACTCCGCCTGCGCGACGGGCTGCACAAGGTCGCCTCGGCCCATCCGATCATCGGCGACGTACGCGGCCGTGGCCTCATGCTGGGCAGTGAGTTCGGCACCGGCGGCGAGCCGGACACCGCGGCCGCCCAGCGCGCCCAGCGGGAGGCGGCACAGCGCGGTCTGCTGCTGCTGACCTGCGGCGCGTACGGCAACGTCGTCCGGATGATCCCGCCGCTGGTGGTCGACGCGGCGCAGATCGACGAGGCGGTTCAGATCTGGTCCGAGTCGGTCGCCGCGGCGGTGGAGTGAGGACGCCCACCCCCTCTCCGGCATCAGGGCGTTGACCCGCCCTAACTAGAATCTTGTTCGTGACCGAGACGCGGTGGCTGAACGCCGAGCAACAGCGCATCTGGCGCGCGTACCTGAACTCGCACCGGCTGCTGCTCGATGCGATCGACGCCCAGCTGCGCCGCGACTCGGGCCTCCCGCACGCCTACTACGAGATCCTGGTGCGGCTGTCCGAGGAGGACGGCCGGGCCCTGCGGATGGCCGAGCTCGCCGACGCCACACGGATGTCGGCGAGCCGGCTCTCCCACGCCATCGCGCGCCTGGAAGAGCGCGGCTGGGTGCGCCGGGAGAACTGCCCGACCGACCGGCGCGGCCAGATCGCCGTCCTCACCGATGACGGCTTCGCGGCGCTGGAGGCCGCCGCCCCCGGGCACGTGGAGACCGTCCGCAGCGTCATCTTCGACACGCTGGACGACGACCAGGTCCGCCGGCTCGGCGAGATCAGCGAGACCCTCGCCCGCCGGCTGACCTGACGCTCCGACGCCGGACATATTCCGTTGTGGGGCCGGGAGCACGGCCATAAGGTCGCCGGCATGTCCCTACGCCTTCGCATGCGTCAAGCCCTGCCCGAAGCGATGCGCGCCCGCGACAAGGCCGCGGTGAGCGCCCTGCGTTCGGCACTCGCCGCGCTCGACAACGCCGAGGCGGTGCCCGTGGACGTATCCGGGCCACGCGGCCTGGCCATCGAGGAGTCGCCCGTCGGCGTGGGCGCCACCGAGGCGCCGCGGCGTGCGCTGAGCGAGCGCGGTGCGGCGGACATCGTGCGAGCCGAGGCCGATGAGCGGCTCGCCGTCGCATCCCGGCTGACGGCGCCCGCGCAGGCGGACCGGGCGGCACGCCTCCGTGAGGAGGCCGCCGTGCTGCTCCGGTTCCTCGAGGGTCCCGCGGCTCCGGTCTGACGCCATCTCCTGGAGCTCGTACGGGGCACGCCGGGGACGACCGCCCACCGTACGGCCCGCGGTCAGCAGCCCTTGAAGTGGTCATCGGCGGACCAGCCGGTGTTGGCCCACGACCGCGGAGCCGCCGGAGTGAAGCCGGGGAACGACTCCGCCAGCCGGGCCAGCAGCCAGTCGGCGAAACGAGCCGCCCCCTGCGGGCAGGTGTGGATGCCGTCGCTGCTGCGGTCGGTCCTGCCGTCCCTGACCCGCTGGTAGGTGCCGCCCCACACCGCGTCGGCGTCCAGCAGGCCGGCCTGGCCGTGCGACTCCGCCGCGACCGCTCGGGCGGCGTCCGGGGCGTGTGCCAGGTCGGCCATGTGCGGCCGGTAGAAGTCGTCGGGCCTGATCGGCGGCGCGGTGACCAGGACCAGCCTCGCGCCGGCTCCGGTCACCGTCGTCAGCAGCCGGTCGTAGGCGGCCCGCTGCTGTCGCTCGCTGCCCCAGTCGTAGGTGGTGAGCTGGTAGACGACCGCGGTGGGCCTGGCGGAGGTGATCTGCCCGGGCAGCTTCTCCCAGTTCTTGTCGGAGAACGGTCCGACGACGTTCCCGCCGCCGTCCGCGGCGATCGACCGGAACCCGACACCACCGGCCTTGAAGGCGGCCGCCAGCGGCAGCGCCTCGCCTGCGGCGATGGAGTCGCCGAGGAACAGCACCTTGGACAGACCTCCGGCGGTGGGGGCATCGGTCGCGCCGGACCGGCCGGAGCAGGCGGTCAGCAGGAGCAGCCCGGTCAGGCCGAGGATGAGGCTTCGTGTCTTGGTCATGGCTCCGACGGTGCCGTCGCCGTGTCCCGGCGTCTGCGCCGTCGTGTCGCGGTTGTGTCGCAGGAGACCACCGCGGCCGTCGAGCCGGGCCCGTTCTGTCCATACTTGACGGGTGCCGGCGATTCTGCTCATCGAGGACGATCCCCTGGTTCGGCGCGGGCTTCAGCTCGCGCTGAGCAGGCACAGCCATGACGTCCGCGCCGCGGAGAACGGCGAGGACGGTCTTCGTGAGCTGCGCTCATCAGTGCCGGACCTGGTCGTACTCGACCTCATGCTGCCGGGCATCGACGGGCTCGAGGTGTGCCGCCGGATCCGGGCGGCCGGCGACGTGCCAGTGATCATCCTCACCGCGCGCGGCGACGACTTCGACGTCGTCGCCGGTCTGGAGGCGGGCGCGGACGACTATGTCATCAAGCCGGTACAGCCCACCGTGCTCGACGCGCGGATCCGCGCGGTGCTGCGCCGCGGCACCGGCGGGTCCGACGGCGTGCGAGTGCACCGCGACCTGCGCATCGACACCACCGCGCTGACGGTGTCGTCGCACGGCATACCGGTGACGCTGACGCCGACCGAGCTCCGGCTGCTGCTGACCCTGTCCCGGGCTCCCGGGCGGGTGTTCACCCGGCAGCGGCTGCTCGAGGAGGTGTGGGAGCACGACTACCTCGGTGACTCACGGCTGGTCGACAACTGCGTGCAGCGGCTGCGGGCGAAGATCGAGGCCGATCCCGCGGCTCCGGTGTACGTGCAGACCGTGCGCGGGTTCGGCTACCGGTTCGGACCGGTATGACCGGGCGGCTGTGGCCGCGCGGGCTGCGTGCCCGGTTGGTGGTCGCCTTCGTGCTGGTGACCGTGCTCGGTGCCGCCGCGGCGGCCTGGTCGAGCGCCGGATCGGCGAGTACGGCGCTGGTCACCTCGACGCAGCAGCGGCTCACCGAGGGCATCGCCGGGCAGATCGGTGCGATCACCCCCCAGCTGAGGTATCCGCCGGACCAGGGCGCGCTGGATCGGCTGCGCGCGGCCGTCGGCGCGGACACTCTGGTGACCTACCGGAACCTGCGCTCCGCGGACGGCGCCGACACCGCGCTCGTCACCGATGCGCTGCGCACCGCCGTACGCACCCGGAACCGGCTCGTCACCGAGCGGATCACCGCGGATGGCAGGCCCTGGCTACTGGTCGGCACACCCGTCGCGATCACCGCGCCGAACGGTGCACGTACCCCGTCCGGGATCGAGGTGTACGCGGTGCGCGACCTCAGCGGTGTCGAGCGGCAGATCGACGGCCTCGCCAGGTCCGCGGCCGGCACCGCCGCACTCATGCTGCCGCCGGCGGTGCTGCTGGCGCTGCTGGCCGCGGGCAGCGTGCTGCGGCCGGTGCGCGAACTCCGCGACACCGCGCGCCGGCTGGCGGCCGGTGACCTCGACGCGCGGTCGCCGCCGCAGGGCGCCGACGAACTGGCCGAACTGACCGCGACCATCAACGAGATGGCCGAGTCGGTGCAGGCGTCGATGGCGGCGATGCGGCGGATGCAGAACGACGCCAGGAGGTTCGCCGCCGACGTCTCCCATGAGCTGCGTACCCCGCTGAGCACGCTGACGGCGGTGGTGGAGGTGCTGGCGACGACGGCCGACGGGATGGAGGCGGACGCGCGCGAGTCGGCGCAGATGGCGATCACCGAGACGCATCGGCTGGTCCGGCTCGTCGAGGACCTGATGGAGGTGTCCCGATTCGACGCCGGCACCGCCCGGCTGCGGGTCGAGGAGGTCGACGTGGCCCGTGCCGTACGGGACTGCCTGCGCGCCCGGGGCAGGCTGGACCGCGTCGGCGTGGTCGCCCCGGACGGGATCCTCCTGCGGGTGGACCGACGCCGGCTGGACGTCATCGTCGCCAACCTGGCCGAGAACGCGCTGCGGCACGGCGAACCACCGGTGAGCGTGTACGTCTCGGCGTCACGGGAGCAGGTGCGGATCGAGGTCACCGACAACGGACCGGGCCTGCCGGAGCAGGTGTTGCCGCATGTGTTCGACCGCTTCTACAAGGCCGACGCCGCTCGCACCCGTACGCCGGGCAGCGGGCTCGGGCTGGCGATCGCGCTGGAGAACGCCCGTCTGCACGGCGGCGACCTCACCGCGGGCAACACCGACGGCGGCGGCGCGCGGTTCGTGCTGAGGCTGCCAAGGCGTCGGGAGGAACGGTGAGGCGGATCTGGCCGGTGGCGGTGGCCCTGCTGCTCGCGGGCTGTGGAGTCCGCCCTTCCGGGGTGACCGACGGAGGCGAGGCCCCGACAGGCGTGGCGCCCGGCGTGACGCTGTACTTCGTCGACGCGCGGGGCGCGCTCTCGCCGCAGCCACGGCGGACCGGCCACCTGGGCGGGATTCCCGAGGCCATGGCCTTGCTGCTCTCCGGGCCCGGCGAGTCCGATCTGCACACGGACATCTCGTCGAGTTCGACGACACAGGTCGTGGTGACCGTCACATCGGGATTCATCCGGCTCATGGTGCCGCTGTCGATTCATGAGGTGACCCCGTTGGGCATCGACCAGATCGTGTGCACGGTGCTGGGGGTTCACATCCAGGGCGGCGGATCGAGGCGTACGAAGGTGCAGGTGCGTTTCACCCTGCCCACCCCGGAGTCGGACGAACGGCGGACCTGCCCGCTGTTCAGGTGATCAGGATCAGCCCAGCCTGCTGATGTCGATGGCGGCCGGAGCCGGGGCGGGCAGCACCGACCACAGCACGGCCAGCCCGGCCATGACCGCCGCGAACGCGAGCACCCCGCTTCGCCCCCTGGCCCACCTGGCCCGGAACCGGATCGGGTCCTCGACCAGATACTTCGAGAGCACGGCGAGGCCGATCGACACGGCGCACGCCGCCGCCGTCCGGGCCCACCCCCGTTGCGCGGAGAGCAGCACGAAGACGGGCCAGTGCCACAGGTACAGGCCGTAGGAGACCAGCCCCAGCCGGCGCAGTGGCCCCCAGGCGAGGACCGAGGCGACCGTCGTTCGCGACTCTCGCGCGCATAGCCCGACCAGCAGCGCCGCGGCCAGCGAGTGAACGAAGAGCCCGCCGGTGAACAGCCACGCCGAGTTCACACCGTCGGCGAGCGACCACGCCGTGCCCATTCCGATCGCCAGCGCTCCCGACATGACGCCCGCCCGCCGGCCGGCCACGCGAGCCAGCAGGGCGCGCATCGGCCGGGTGGCGACCATGGCGCCCAGCAACAACGAGAACGCCCGGGTGTCGGTGCCGGTGTAGACCCGGGTCGGGTCCGCCGGGCTGACGAGCGTGACCATCAGCACGAGTGAGACGACCGAGACCGCGGCCGTGGTCGCCGCGACCCAGAGGTCCACCCGCCGCCCACACCGGGCGATGATCAGCAGGAGCACCGGCCACACCAGGTAGAACTGCTCCTCGACCGCGATGCTCCACAGGTGCTCGAAGACCCGGGACGGCCCGAACCGGTCCCAGTAGCCGGCCGACTCGGCGAGCAGATGCCAGTTGACCAGGTTCAGCTGCACCCACGGGCCGTCCGCGAGCGTGGTCCGCACCATGTCCGGCGGCCCAACGGCCCAGACCAGCATGGTGACACCGGCGAGCATGGTCGCCAGGGCGGGCACCAGCCGGCGGACGCGCCTGCCCCAGAAGGCGACCAGCGACACGGCACCGGTCGTCTCGATCTCCCGCAGCAGCAGGTCGGTGATGAGGTGGCCGGACAGCGCGAAGAACAGGTCCACCCCGAGGAAACCACCGGGCAGGTGGCCCGTGTGGAACAACAGCACCCCGAGGATCGCGACACCCCGTAGCCCGTCCAACGCGGGCAGATGCGGCCTGCGCCCGGTCGTCGCCGGAGTGGCCATGGTCGGCTGAAGCTGCGTCATGGCGCCGACGGTCCCGGACCCGTGTCGGGATGTCGTCCGCGTCAGGTCGCAGTCCTGTCGTAACCGCGGACGGCTCCGAGGAGCTCGCCGGGGGGCCGGGGCCCGCCGCCCAGCCGGGCGGCGGAGCCTCGGGACAGGTCCTAGGTGTGCTGTCCGGGGATGTTGGTGACGGGCGACACGCTCTGGGTGGTCCTTGAACGAGGAGAGGATCTTCTGGTTTCGGTGTGGATTGCGACATCTGCACCGATGTCCAGGAGGCCCTGGTGTCCCACCGTAACGGCCCCCTTTGACCCCGGACCGGCCCCTGCGCCTGGCTCAGTGTGTCGTCGAAGACGGCCGGCCGCTGCGCCGGGCCGCCGAACGTTTCGGCGTCGGCCATACCAACGCCGCACGCCGGGCCGCCCGCTACCGGCGACTGGGCGCCACCGGCATGCACGACAGCTCCAGCCACCCGCGCCGAACCCCACCCCAGATCAAAGCGCACATGGTCGCGCTGCGCCGGGCACACCGCATCGGCCCACTCCGGCCGCCCGCACCGGCATCGCGCCATCCACCGCGCACCGCACCCTGACCCGGCACGGCCTGCCACCCCTGACGGCCTGTGACCGACCCCACTTCCATTGTCAAGGCACCCCATACGCCGAAGAAAGACGGCACGCACGGCTGTGGAAAACCCGTGACCCAAGCACTTCGGGACAGACCCTAGCCGCCCGCGGAGATCGTCCGGTCGGGCAGGTTGCGGCCGGTGAGGCTGACCACCGGATGCGCGCCGTGCAGGTCCGCGGCGTGATAGCGCGCGGTCAGGGTCTGGCTCTGGCCCGGCCACAGTGTCACGTAGTTGTCGCTCCAGGTGATCGGCAGCACCTGGTTGTCGCCGCTCGCCGCCTTGTCGCCGCCCGCGCCTCGTCGTACGTCGGCGCGGGTGAAGACCGTCGGGGCCTTGCCGGTGTTGCGGATCGTGACCGTGGTGACCGCGTCGGCGCCCTCACGGCGGGTCGACGCCGACGCCGTGACGTTCGCCGCAGGGAGCTTCTGCAGGCCGGTGAGGTCGGCGTACCCGCCGGGCTGGAAGGTGGCCCCGCTGCCCTGGCCGACCGTCTTGTCCCAGTCGACCTTGTCCTGCCTGGTGGACAGCCAGTAGACGTTCCGGCTCACCGTGCGTCCGCCCTTGCTCAGCGTGAGCTCGAGGAAGTAGGTGGGCGAGGTCTGCGCCGGCACCTTCGGCGTCAGCACCGTCCGAACGTCTTGCGAGGTCAGGCCGGAGACGGCGACCCGCCGCTCGTCTCGTACCGTGCCGTTCAGGTCGATGACGCGCGACGACGCGGTCAGGCCGTCCTGCCGGGAGCGGGTCACGTTGGAGACCTTCACCGACCCGTCGGCGTAGTCGTACATGATGTGCACCGGCTCGCCGGCCTTGAGCGCGCCGAAGTACACGCCCGGCTGGTCGAAGTCGTAGTTGTAGATGTTCCAGTGCAGCGACGGCCACGCCTTGTTCAGCATCCAGTAGATGACGCCGGGGCTGGGGTTGGCCGGGTCGATCGAGCGGGCGAGGTACGCCTCGAACTGCGCTCGGGTCACCTCGTACCCGCCCATCTGAGCGATCTTCTGGTACGAGGCCATGTCGGACCAGGAGCCGTAGCGGTTCCACAGAGGGGTGTTGTACTGCCCCATGCGCGCGGTCTTGGTGTAGCTGTTGAACGAGGCGGCGACGTGGAACAGGTCCGGTCCGGTGCCGGGTCCCTTCGTCGTGGAAAGGTCCCAGATCTTCGCCTGGTCGGCCGGCGTCAGGAAGCGGTTGAGCGAGTCCTGCGTCGGCACGGTGTTGCCGGCGCTGGTCTCGGTGTCGTACCCCCAGGCGCTGCCGGCGTTGGTGAAGCTCGGGTCGCTGCCCGCCGTCTCGGGGCCGTTCGCCCACCAGTAGCCCGGCGGCACGTAGTTGTACGGGCCCTCCTTGGCGCCGGACGGGCCGAGCTTCGGCGAGCTCTTGTACTCCGCCGAGGCCACCTGCGGCGTCTGCCAGTCCGCGTCCGCGAACGCCTTGAGGTAGATCGCCTCCTTGGCCGCCTCCGGCGCCTCGTCGCTGCCCTGGAACCAGGTGAAGACGCTCGGATGGTTCCGCAGCCAGGACGCGACCCGGGCGGCCTGGTTGGCCGCGTTCGCCTGGAGGGCCTCGGGCCACTTGGCGATCGGGTCCTCCCAGCGGTCGCAGCACTGCCAGCCGGCCATCGCGAGGATTCCCGCGCGGTCCATCTGGGCGAACATGTCATCCGGCGGCAGGTTGCCCTCGAACCGGATGGTGTTCAGGCCGAGGTTCTTGACGTACGCGAGCTGGTCGCGGATGTTCTGCGGCGAGTAGCGCATGAACATGTCGGGCGACCACCCGCCGCCCCGGATCACCAGCGGCACCCCGTTGACCACGAACCGCCGGTAGCCGTGGGGCGCATGCGTCCTGCCCTGCGTGACCGGGGTGAGCGAGGAGGTCACCGTGCGGATGCCGAAGTCCTCGCCGTACCGGTCGGACTCCTGGCCGCCGGCCCGTACGGCGGCGTCGAGGTGGTACATCGGCTGGCCGCCGAGCTGGTACGGCCACCAGATCGCCGGGTGGGACAGGTGGAGCTGCCGGTGGTCGGCGGGGGAGAGCGTGACCGTGCGCGTGCTGCGCGCGGGCACGTCCGCCGTGGTGGTCACCCGTACGCGCGTCGCGCCGTGCGTGATGGTGGTGTCGAACTCGCCGCGCTGGGCCGTGGAGGTGTCGTTGCGCAGGTCGGCCTTGACGGTGAGGTCGGAGCTGCTGAGGTCCTTGGCGTTGTTCTGCACGACGTGGACGTTGCGCAGCGAGATCGGCCCGGCCTGGGCGAGCTGCGGCGCGAAGCGCAGGCCGGTGCCCTCGTCCGGCGCGTGCGGGTTCCAGTCGAGCTGGCTGTCGGTGAGGTAGGTCTTCGGGTCGTTCTTGGCGACGTCGAGCGCGATCGCGTTGGCGCCGTCGTGCACGTAGGGCGTGATGTCGTACTCGAACCGTGAGTAGGCGCCCTGCAACTGCGCGCGGTCGGCCACCTTGGTGCCGTTGACCCACAGGTCCGCGGTGCCCAGCACCCCGTTCATGATCAGGTACGTGCGGCCGCCGGCCCGCGGGTGCACGGTGAGCCGGTCGCGGTACCACCAGTTCACGTCGAACTGGTCCTTCGGCACGCTCTTCAGCCGGTCGGAGAAGAAGACGTTCGGATACCGGCCGTTCTCCACCAGGCCCGCCATGAGGGTCTCGGGCTGGGAGAGCGGCAGCCAGCCGGTCGCGGAGTAGTCCGGACGGGAGATCTGCGCGCCGGAGCCTCCGGCGACGGAGGAGGACTGGATGTGCCAGCCGGAGGTGAGCTGGGACGTGCCGGGACCGGGCGCGACGACGGCGGCGGGAGGCGGCGCAGCGGTGGCCACACGAGGCGGCGTCACGGCCGCCGCGGTGATCGTCCCCGCGAGCGCCACCATGATCAAAGGTGTCCTGACCATAGGTAACCGTACCTTCCGGGTCCGGTCCTCCACGCGAACCGTCGCCAGGTTTGATTGGGAGTCTCCCTAACGAATAGCCCAGAGAGGCCACGCCTGCAAGCTTTTCGCGAACGCCGATGAAAGCATCTTTTCTCCGTGTAAGGGATCAAGTTACCGTCGGGGTGGCAGGTGGGAGCGCTCCCCTGTGGCACGCCCAGGCTGCACGTGCCCGCCTGGGCCTACTCTCAGGGCGAACCACATCTCGTAGCGCGCCGACGGACCGCTCGGCGGCGAGTGCCCGATGATCTCCTCGATGCGCGTCAGGCGTTTGCGTGCGCCTCCGTGCCGCGTACGAACAGCACATCGTCGCCGGTCGATGACATGTCCGACCACCTAATAGCATGAGAACTGATAGTAAGTAGGAATATAGTACGCAATCAAACTATCTCATGGGGCGCGCCTATCGGGTCGCGCCGGCCTGTTCCAGCAGCGTCGTGACCTCCGCGGTCCCGGCCGTGTCGGACAGTTCCTCGAACAGCTTGCGGGCCTCGGTCCAGGCCCGTACCGCGGCCGCCGTGTCGCCGGTGCCCGCGTGGGCGCGGCCGAGGCTGCGCAGCGTCTCGGCGAGGAAGGAGGTCCAGCCACGGCTCCGCCAGACCTGCACCGACTCCTCCAGCCGGAGCGTCGCCGAGGCGTACCGCCCGGCCGCCAGGTCCAGGTCGCCGAGGACCTTCAAGGCGTCGGCCAGGTGGTGCGGCATGCCGTGCCGGCGGCTGACCGACAGGACCGCCTCGGCGGCCGGCCGCGCGCGGGGATCCTCCAGCGCGGCGTACAGCTTGGCGAGGTAGAGCAGCGAGAACGCCTCCGCGTAGCGGTCGCCGCGCGCGTGGCACATGGTCAGTGACGCGACGAGCAGGTCGTGACCGCTGTCGAGGTGGCCGGCGGCGCAGTGCGCGGCGCCCAGGAACTGCATCGCGGTGGCCTCGAAGCGGGGGTTGCCCAGTTCGCGTGCGAGTTGCAGCGCGTGGGTCAGGTGCTCGATGGCGGCGTCGGCGCGCGCGTGCCCGCAGGCGACGCCCATCATGTGGCGCGCGCGTGCCTGCCCGCCGAGGTGGTCGTGGTCGCGCGCCAGTTCCAGCGCGCGGCCGGCGACCGCCAGCGCCTCGTCCGGGTCGCCTTCGGCCACGAGCGCCCAGGCGCAGTTCACCAGCGCGTCGGCCATGCCGCGCGGCTCGCCCAGTTCCTCGAACATCGTCAGGAGACGCCGCGACCGCTCGTGCAGCGTGGCCATGGCCGTGCCCGACGGTGAGGCCGAGGTCCAGGTCGTCAGCTCGACCAGCCCGCGGGTCAGTACGGCCTCGCCGAGCCGGTTGCCGGTGGTGCGGCAGAGGCGCAGGGCGCGCTCGTGGACCGCCTGCCACTCCGCCGTCATGACGCGGACGTCGAAGTACTTCTCCAGGCATCCGGCCAGGTCCCAGGCGAACTCGTCGAGGCCGAGGTCGCACGCCTGACCGATCGCGGCCACCAGCGCCGGCCATTCGGCGTCGAACCAGGCGGCCGGGTCGCGCAGTGCCGCCGCGCTGATCGCGGTCGGCAGCGGCCACCGGGGCGCGGTGCCGTGGATGGCCGCGTAGCACGGGCCCGGCACGTGTTCGGCGACATGTTCGGCCACGGCGAGCCATGCGCCGAATGCCCTGGTCAGCGCCGCCAGCCAGGACTCCGGCTCCTCTTCGAAACACCGCTCGCGGGCGTACAGGCGCAGCAGGTCGTGGAAGCGGTAGCGGAGCCGTCCGGTCGCGTCGACGCCGCCGACGTCGAGAAGCCGGGCGTCCACGAGCGTCTCGAGGTGTTCCTGCGCCTCCTCCACCGGGACGTCCAGCATCGCGGCGGCCACCCAGCCCGCCACGTCGCCCACGTCCAGCAGGCCGAGCCGCCGGAACAGGGCGCGAGCGTCGTCGGGCAGCCGCGCGTAACCGACCGCGAAACCGGCGCGGACCGCGAGGTCGCCGGTGGACAGCTCGTCGAGCCGCCGGTGCTGGTCGCCGAGGATCGCGGCCAGATGGCCGAGGCTCCAGCCGCGGCGGCCGGCCAGGCGCGCGCCCGCGATCCGTACGGCCAGCGG
>NZ_JBHLZP010000227.1:18780-23770 GCF_042429965.1 Actinoallomurus acaciae | reverse complement strand
GGTGGCGGCGGCCTCGCCGCGGCCCTGCCTGCGGCGGGGCGACCATCGGCGCCGGGCGGCCGTTGAACAGGACGACGCCGTTCGGGTCGACCGTGATGGACACCCGCTTCTCGCTGCCGACCACGCCGAAGATCACCCAGATCGGCACCCACAGGCCGCAGGTCAGGAAGCTGACCACCAGGTGCGCCGCATGGTTGACATCGCCGCCGGAGGCCATGATCGCCTGGTTGTCGACCTGCGACTCGATCCGCCAGCCGCGCGCGACCTGGCGCATGACCGCGTTGCCGAGGATCGCGCGGAGCCGGTCCGGTGGCAACGGAGATCCGGGCTGAAACGGAACCATGCTCTCCCTTTGACCTGTTCGTTCGGGCGCGGCTCAGCGCACCGCGCGGGACTCACCGGCCCAGTACGGCTCGCGAAGCTGCCGCTTGAGGACCTTGCCCGTCGGGTTGCGCGGGATCGTCTCGACCCACTCGACCGAGGTCGGGCACTTGAAGTGCGCCAGCCTCTCGCGACAGTAGTCGATCAGCTCCCGTTCGGTGATCTCGCCTTCGCGTACGACGATGGCCTTCGGGGTCTCTCCCCACTTCTCGTGCGGCACGCCGATCACCGCGCAGTCGGCCACGGCCGGATGACCCATCAGGACGTTCTCCACCTCGGCCGGATAGATGTTCTCCCCGCCCGAGATGATCATGTCCTTGACGCGGTCGTGGATGAACAGGTAGCCGTCCTCGTCGAGGTAGCCGGCGTCCCCGGTGCGCAGCCAGCCGCCGGGCAGCAGGGTCTCGCGGGTGGCCTGGTCGAGCGACCAGTAGCCGCGCATGTTCTGCGCGGTGCGGCAGACGATCTCCCCGACCTGGCCGGTGGGCAGTTCGTCGCCGGTGGCCGGGTCGAGGATCCGCAGCTCGACGCCGGGGCCCGGCAAGCCGGCGCTGCGGAGCCGGGTGCCGTCGGGCACGTGATCTTGCGGAGGCAGGTATGTGATCGAGCCGGTCGTCTCCGTCAGCCCGTACACCTGCATGAACCCGGTGCCCGGCAGCAGCGCCATCGCGCCGCGCAGCACCTCGTCGCTGATCGGCGAGGCGCCGTACAGCAGGAGCTGGAGGCTGGACATGTCCGCCTCGCGGACCTGCGGGATGTGCTGCATGAACAGCAGCAGCGCCGGAACGAGGAAGACGTGCGTGACCCGGTGCGCCTCGATCGCCCTGGCGATCGCGACCGGGTCGGGCTCCCGCACGATCACCGCGGGGATGCCGGAGTAGACCACGCCGACCGCGAGGGCGCAGCCCGCGATGTGGTACAGCGGCATCGCGACCATGTTGACGCTCTCGGGCCGCAGATCCCAGAGCTGGTCGACGACCGGCAGCAGGGCGAGGAAGTTGTCGTGCGTGAGCATGACGCCCTTGGGCCGGCCGGTCGTGCCGGAGGAGTAGAGCTGGACGAACACCTCACCGGTGTCGTCCCGGCGCTCGGCCTCGTGCGCGCTGCTCCAGGCCGCGTAGTTCTCGTAGCGCTCGCTCTCCCCGGTCACGATCACGTGCTCGGTGTGCTGGAGACCGTCGGCGATGGCGTCGAGCACCGGCGTGAACTCGGCGCCGGCGACGAGGACCTTGGCCCTGGCGTTGTCGACGATGTAGGCGACCTCGGCGGGCGCGAGCCGGTAGTTGACCGGCACCTGCACCCCACCGGCACGCGCCGCGCCGAACAGCAACTCGACGCACTCCAGGGAGTTCTTGTCGAGCACGGCGACACGGTCGCCCGGCTCCACACCGGAAGCGCGCAGCGCCGCGGCGACGGCGTCCACCCGCCGGTCGAACTCCCCGAACGTGACCTGTTCGCCCTGGTAGATGTAGGCGATCCGGTCGGGGTGCGTCGCCGCTTGCTCGCGGAGCATGCCGGTGAGACTCATGGCCGAATCATGCGCGACCCGACATCACGCGACAAGGCTCGCTAACTGCTTTTCGCCATCTTGCTGATGAGGGTCACCACCACCGCGCCGATGACCGCGAGGAAGCCGATCCAGATGAGGAACTTCAATGCCGAGATGATCATGCCGATCACCATGAAGATCAGCCAGATCGCCAACAGTACGCCGACAATCGAAAGTATCGCCTTGCCCATGGGCCGAGCGTACGCGTTCAGCGCGGCTACGGCAGTGGTTACAAGACCGATCAAAATGACAATCGAGACAAGATGCCTTCCGTACGCCTGCGGGAGCACCGACGGGTTGTCGCCGCGCCGGCCGAACCCCAGCACCGCGGGCAGGGCGACGAGCGTGACCGTGCCCGCGATGACGGCCGCGCGGCGCCATGGCGCGGGCACCCGTCTCGTCACGTACGCCGCGCCGAAGACCAGCGGCGCGAACACCGCGTCGTGCACGACCGCGACACCCGCGAACCAGATCGCCCAGCCCACGACCCCGATGTGGCGGCCGATCCCGACGAGCCCGACGCCGATGAGCACGGCGCCGGCGGCGTAGAGCGTCCGGCGCACCATCAGCTCACCTCCAGCTTCGCGACCCACTTCGTCTGCATGACCCCCGGCCGGTCCGGCGCGATCAGGCGGCAGGGGTGGCCGTGGTCGAGGGAGAGCGGCTCGCCGTTCACCTCAAGGGCGAGGAGGGTCAGCGGGTCGTGCCAGTGCGGCGGGTCGACCTGCGACGTCCGGTACAGGCCCTGCTTCTCCAGCGACTCGACGCGTACCCGCGCGTCGTCCTCGACACCGGCCGCGCGCAGGACGTCCCTCAGCCGTACGCCGGCCCAGGTGGCCTCGGCGCTCCACCCCTCGACGCAGGCGATCGGCAGCCGCACGACGTGCCGGGGCATCGCGCGCAGGTCGTCCAGGCTGAGTGAGAGCTCACGCCGTACGGCGCCGGTGACCGCGAGCCGCCAGCCGGCGCTCCGGGTGACGCCGGCCGCGAGCGCGGTCTTGTTGACGGGCAGGCGCTGCGGGCCGGTGCCGGGGCGGCGGGGGGCGAGAACCGCCAGGTCGCCGAGTGGCGTGAACGTCTCGCCGACGGTCGTCAACGCGACGAGGCCACAGGCTCCGGCGACCGTGGCGAGGAAGCCCCGCCGCGACGGCCCGTGCGGCGGCGGAGGGCGGCGCAGGCCCCGTACCTTGGCCCACTCGTCGGCCGCGTGGATGAGGAGAGCGCCGAAGACGACGTAGGCGGTCCAGTAGTGCGCCACCGTGAAGAAGAACGGGAACGGGTACCAGTAGTTGACGTTGATCAGGCCGGTGACCAGCTGAAACAGTGATCCGCCCACGAGGAGGAAGACGGCGCCGCGCCTGGCCGCGTGCGCCGCCGAGCGGATCGGCGGCCACTGCCACAGCTTCGGGTACACCGTCCACAGCTTGGCGAGCAGGAGCGGGATGGTGGCGATTCCGCAGATGATATGTGTGCCCTGGGTGAGCCGGTAGAGCCCGACCGGCCGCGACGGCCAGAGCATCCACGACGGCGGATGCTGCATGAAGTGGCTGACCAGGCCGGTGACGAACGCGACGGTGAAGCTGACGCCGAGACACGCACCGAGCCAGGCCGCGGTCCGTTCGTCGTGGAGCCGGCTGGTGAAGACGGTCCCGATCCGGCGGGTCAGGCGTTCGGAGTCCGTGTCGATCCGGCGTATCAGCCGCCGGGAGCCGGCGCCGACCCGGCGGATGCGACGTGCCGGGGCGATCCGGCGCATCAGGCGACGGGGGTCAACTCGGCGAAGCATCGCGCCGCCTCCGTCCAGATGGTCGTGACGGTCAGCCCGGCCTCGCCGGCGCACGCGCCGACCGCTTCCGCGTCGAGATGGGCCCAGCGGAACCAGTCCCCGGCCCGCCCTCCGTCGCGCAGCCGCAGCCATTCGGTGCGGGTCGTCTCGCCGAGTTCGACGATGGCGCGGCCGGTCCGGTCGAGGAGCGCCGCGACGCGCCGCAGGAGTGCGGGCGGATCGCCGCCGATGCCGATGTTCCCGTCCGCGAGCAGGACGGTCTGCCAGCGCCCCGCGCCGGGGATCCGGTCGAAGACGTCGCGGAGCAGCGCCATGCCGCCGGCGGCGCGGGTCATCTCGACGGCGTACGGGGTGACGTCGATGCCCAGGGCGGGGAGCCCGCGTTCGGCGAGCGCGACGGTGAGGCGTCCGGGACCCGACCCGATGTCCAGCGTCGGTCCCTGGCACCGGTCGAGCAGGGCGTCGTCGCCGGGCCGCCCGCCGCGCCACTGGTCGATGGGGAGCCGCTCCGTACGCCCGTCCTCGTGTTCGATCACGGCCTCGCCCAGGCCGGCGAGCGAGCCCTCGTACAGGTGGCCGATCATCGCGCTCCCGCGTGGACGGCGTGTTCGGCGGCGCGTACGGCGGCGGCGAAGCGTGTGCCGGGAGCCTGCGCGGCCACCCGCACCGCGTCACCGGCGGTGTCGACGTCCCGCAGTGTGCCGAGCGTCGCGACGCGGAGCCCCTCGAGGCGTTCGAGCTGGCGGACGCCGGTGTCGGGACGGGACATCGGGACGCCGCGCAGCCGGTGCGGTGCGGGTTCGCGCAGGCCGAGCAGCCAGAACCCGCCGTCGGCGGCGGGCCCGTACACCGCGTCGCAGTCGTTGAGACGCCTGCTCGCGTCGGCGAGCATCCCGGGTGTCACCTGCGGGGTGTCCATGCCGATCAGTACGGCGGGACCGCCGACGTCCGCGAAGGCGTTCGCGAGCCGTTCGTCGAGCCCCGCGCCGCGCTGGGCGATGACCTCGACCCCGCGCGGCAGCCACGCGCCGGGCCGTCCCGCCAGCGCGACCACGCGACGCGTCGCGGGGGCCGCGGCGACGGTGTCGAGCGTGTCGGCGAGCGCGGCCTCGGCGATGAGCGCTGCCTGCCGGGCCGTGTACGGCGGGATGAGGCGGGTCTTCACCCGCCCCGGCACCGGCTCCTTGGCGATCACGATCAGCGTGACGCCCCCGCTCATGGGCCCTCCTTCGCGAGGCCACGTGCGGTCGCCTCGCCCGCTCACGAGGCCTCCA
>NZ_JBHLZP010000227.1:12780-18672 GCF_042429965.1 Actinoallomurus acaciae | reverse complement strand
CGCCAGCCGTTCGCGGCGGCCCGCGCCACCATCTCCAGTGGATAGCCGGAGCGCCGGTCGGTCAGTTCGAGGCCCAGCAGCCGCTCGCGGTGGACCGCCCGCATCGGGCCGATGTCCCGCAGCCCGAACCGGCGGGCGATGAGCGCGTTGCCGAGGCGGGCGTGCGCCGGCCAGGCACCACGAGCCGTGGGCCGCCGGCGGCCGAGCCCGAGCGCGGCGTCGGCGAGAAGGCCCGTGACCTTCGGCAGTTCGGCGGGGTCGAGCGAGGCGTCGGCGTCCATGAAGCAGACGATGTCGCTGGTGGCGGCGAGCAGCCCCGCGTGACAGGCGGCACCGAATCCACGCCGCGGCTCGTGCACGACGTACGCGCCGTGCGCGGCGGCGACGTCCGCGGAGCCGTCGGTGGACCCGTTGTCGACCACGATCGCCCGATGCCCGTCGGGCATGCGGCCGAGGACCCAGGGCAGTGCCGTCGCCTCATCGAGGCAGGGCAGTACGACGTCAATCATGCGAGGGACGCTAAGCCCGCGGACCCGTCACCGACCCTTACAGGATGATGACGCCACGTCACAGCCGGTCACCGCGCGGATGCTTACGAAGCGGTGACGCCGCAGTCGCCGCAAACCCTTACGGAGTGATGACGGACCAGGGGTGTCCGAGCTGGTCAGCCCTAGTGTCGAGGGGTGTTCCGCTTCCAGGCGCCCGGCGCCGCAGACACCGTCGGCGCCCCCGCGCCCCCGCCGGGAGACCGGCCTGAGACGCGCGCCGCAGTGGCCTCGACCGGAGACGACGTCTTCCCGGGGCGGGCTGGCTACCGCCGCACAGCGGTCTGGGCGGCCTTCATCGCCGTCGCCTTCGGCGCGGGAGCCGCGTTGCGGGCGGCCGGGGCGCTCCCCGTGGATCCGGTGCCGCCGCTGCACGCTTCGGCGCGACTGCTGATCGGCCCGCTCGTCCCGGCGTCCGCCGTCGCGCTGGCCGGGGTGGCGGTGCTGCCCACGATCGCCCGGCGGCTGCGCTGGCGTCCGCTTCTCGCCGTCGCGTGGCTCGCGTCCGCGCTCTGGGCCGTGATCCTCCAATGGCCCGACGGCGTGAGCCGCCCGCTGACCGCACCGACGGAGTATCTCGCCGGACTACCCGCGATGGGCGACCACCCGCTGGCGTGGCTGCGCGGCTTCACCCGCCACCTCCAGGAGTACCCGACACACGCCAAGGGTCATCCACCGCTGCCGGACCTGATCCTGTGGATACTGCGGTGGACAGGACTCAACGAACCGGTCTGGGCCGCCGCCCTGGTGATCGCGGTCGGCACGTCGTCGATCGCCGCGATCGCCATGACGATCCACACTTTGGCCGACGAGGAGACCGCCCGCCGCGCCGTGCCCTTCCTGGTGCTGGCCCCAATGGTCATCTGCCTCGCGACCAGCATGGACGCCCTTTTCCTCGGCGTAGCGGCATGGTCCGTGACCTTGACCACCAAAGCCACCGCCCCCGCCAAGGGGACGATTCCCCTCCCGCCCGGGGGGATCAGCCCACTCCAATCATCAAGCCCTGTGGATGACGGGGGCAAGGGCTTCCACAGGTTGTGGATAACCGTTCGGATGTGGGCCGGCGACGCCGCGCGGCCTACGGTACGAACGGCTCGCGACGTCTCCCGCGACGCGCGGTCACGGAGCTCATGCGACGCCCAGCCACCAGGCTCATGCGACGCGCAGCGACCCCGCTCATGCGACGCGCCGCCACCAGGCTCATGCGACGCGCAGCCACAGAGCTCACGTGACGCGCAGCGACCCCGCTCATGCGACGCGCCGAACTCATGCGCCGCGCCGCCATCAAGCTCATATGACGCGCAGCCACCAAGCTCGCGCGACGCGTCGCCACCAAGCTCACGCGACACCCCGAGCTCATGCGGCGCGCCGTCACACGGCTCGTGCGAGGTGCAGTTGCCCATCTCAAGCGACGCGCAGCCGAACAACCCATTCGACGTGCGGCAAACCAGCTCATTCGACGCGCTGCCACCCAGGCTCGCGCGGTTGCTGGGCGTGCCTCACCTACGGCTGCCGGGCCTCGCGCGGCGGCTGCCCGTCGCGTTCGGCGGCGGGATCGTGACCGGTTCGCTGCCGTACCTCAACTATGGTCTCGTCACGATCCTCGCCCTGCCGCTCGCGGTGTTCCTCCTCACCCGGCCGCGTCGTGCGATCGTGGTCGGCTTCGTCCTCGGCTGTGCCGTGGTTCCGCTCGCCTTCACGCTGGGCGGGTTCCTCTGGTGGGACGGGGTGATCGCCACGCACGCGGCGTGGGCCGCAGGCGCGGGATCGGACCGGCCGTACGTCTACTTCCTCGTCGGCGACCTCGCCGTCCTCGCGCTGATCGTCGGTCCCGTGGCCGCCGGGGCGCTTCCGTACGTGCTGCGGCGGGGACGGGTGCTCGGGGTTCTCGTCGCCGCGGCGCTGCTCGGCGTGCTCGCACTCGATCTCTCCGGAGTCACGCGCGGTGAGGTCGAGCGGATCTGGCTGCCGTACGCTGCGTGGTTGACGGCGGCGGGCGCCATCTACCGGCCTCCGGCCCGGCGGGCGCTGCTCGTCCAGGCCGTCACCGCCCTCCTGATCCAGGCACTGGTGAGATCGCCATGGTGAACACCGAGACCGGACGCATCCTGGTCGTCGACGACGATCCGACCGTCGCCGAGGTCGTCGCCCGCTACCTCATGCGCGACGGGTACGACGTCGACTGCGTCGCCGACGGGCACGCCGCGCTGCGGGTCGCCGCCCAGAGCGATCCCGACCTGGTCGTCCTCGACCTCATGCTGCCCGGCATCGACGGGCTCGAGGTCTGCCGGCGGCTGCGGGAGCGCCGGCCCGTGCCGATCGTCATGCTGAGCGCGCTCGGGGAGGAGACCGATCGTCTCGTCGGGCTGGAGACCGGCGCGGACGACTACGTCACCAAGCCGTTCAGCCCCCGCGAGCTGGCCCTGCGCGTACGGTCCGTGCTCCGCCGGGCCCGCGGCGCCCTGACCCCGACCGGCGAGACGATCCACGACGGTGACCTCACCGTCGACTCGGCCGCGCACGAGGTACGGCTCCGTGGCGGGTCCGTCTCCCTCACCGTACGGGAGTTCGACCTCCTCGCCTTCCTGATGCGGCATCCGCGGCAGGCGTTCACCCGCGCCGAACTGCTGGAGAAGGTCTGGGGCTGGGAGTTCGGCGACTCATCGACGGTGACCGTCCACGTGCGCCGGCTGCGCGAAAAGATCGAACAAGACCCCACCGCCCCTCGGCGCATCCTGACCGTCTGGGGCGTCGGCTACCGCTACGAGCCCACAACATGATCCCTTTTCACGCGTTCGCCGAGGTCGTCGCGTACGCCGCCGGAGCCGCGCTGGTCGCCGGTGCGGTCGGCGTCGGACTCCTGTACGCCCTGCGCGCCCGTTCGATCACGACTCTGCTCGCCGTCGTCTCGGCGGCGACCGTGCTGGCGACCGTCGCCGGCATCGTCACGATCACCCTGAAAATGCTGATCACCGACCATGACCGGTCGGTGACCCTGACCGTCACGGCCATCGCGGGCCTCGTCGGGCTGGGCGTCTCGCTGCTGCTCGGCCACCGGCTGAACGCGGGCAGCCGCGCCCTGCTCGACTCCGTGCGCCGTGCCGGTGACGACGGCCGCCTAGTCCCGCCGGACCGTACGCTGCCGGCCGAGCTGGACGAGCTGGCCGCCGAACTCTCCGCCGCCTACGAGCGACTGGAGACGGCCCGCGCCCGCGAACGCACTCTGGAGGCCAGCCGCCGCGAGCTGGTCGCCTGGGTCAGTCACGACCTGCGTACGCCGCTGGCGGGGCTGCGGGCCATGGCCGAGGCGCTTGAGGACGAGGTCGTCGCCGACGCCGAGACGGTACGCCGCTACCACGCCCAGATCCGCGCCGAGGCCGACCGGCTGGCCGCGATGGTGGACGACCTGTTCGAGCTGTCCCGGATCCACGCGGGCGCGCTTCGCCTGTCCCGGCGGCGCGTCGGCCTCGCCGAGCTGGTCTCCGACACCGTGGCCGGTACGGAGCCGCTGGCCCGCGCCAAGGGCGTACGGCTCAGTGGCCTGGCCGACGAGATCCTGCCGATCGAGGCCGACGCGGCCGAACTCGGCCGTGCCCTGCGCAACCTGGTCGTGAACGCCATCCGCCACACCCCGGAGGACGGCGGCGTGGAGGTCGTCGCCGGGGTCGAGCACGGCATGGCGTGCGTGACCGTGTCGGACGCGTGCGGCGGCATTCCCGAACAGGACCTGCCCCGGCTCTTCGACGTGGCCTTCCGCGGCGAGGCGGCTCGTACGCCCGGCGGCGGCGCCGGTCTGGGCCTCGCCATCGCCCGCGGCATCGTCGAGGCCCACGACGGCGAGATCGGCGTGTCGAACGCCGGCACCGGCTGCCGCTTCGTCATCCGCCTCCCCCTGGGCGTCTAGAGTTCGAGCACGAACTGCTCGATGGGCCGGCCCGAGAGGAACGCCACCCGGCCGCTCGGCGCGAACCCGGCGCGCCGGTACAGCCGCCGCGCCCGGTCGTTGCCCGAGCCGGTCCACACCTGCAAACGCGTGCCGCCCTGCGCGGTCACGTGCGCGCGCAGCCGCTCCAGGAGCAGCCGGCCGATGCCGTTCCCCTGCCGGCCGGGATGCACGAACACCATGGAGATGTGGCACAGCCCGGCCACCTTCGGCCCCTGCCCGTCGCCGTCACGGCCGGGTTCGGCGAGGAGCATTCCGCGCACCCGTCCGGACGCGACCGCCACGATCACCACGGCGTCCGGCTCGACGAGCTTGGCCCGTACCCGGTCGACCCGCGCGGCCTCCGGCGGCCGTCCGCGGGCGATGTTGGCCGCACGCCACACGGCGACCGCGTCGTCATGGTCCCTACTCTCCGCCAGGCGTGTCGTCACCACCGGGCCATCGTCGGTCTCCGCCGGCATCCGGGAAACCCCTGAGCGAACGCCGGGCCTGACGATCAGTTGGTGATGCGGCCGCCGGCGACGTCGATGGTGACGCCGGTGACCCAGGAGGCGGCGTCGGAGGCCAGGAAGAGGGCGGTCTGGGCCACGTCGTCGGTGGTCCCCAGCCGCCGGAGCGGGTGCGTCGCGGCCACCTTGGCCTGGATCTCCGTGGGCATGTTGGCCAGGACCTTCTCGGTGGCGATGGCCGAGGGCGCGATGGCGTTGACGCGGATGCCGTGCGGCCCGGCCTCGGTGGCCAGATGGCGGGTCAGCATCACCAGGCCGGCGTTGGCCACGCCGTAGGCGAGGTTGGCCTGGCTGGGCTGCCGTCCCGCGGCCGAGGACATGGTGACGATCGAGCCCCGGCCGCGTTCGATCATCCCCGGCAGGAACGTACGGATGGTGAGGAACACCGAGGTCAGGTCGGAGTCGATGACCTGACGCCAGCGCTCCTCGGTCAGTTCCGCCGTGGGCACGGGAAAGCCCTGTCCACCGGCGAACGCGGCCAGCACGTCCACCGGGCCGAACTCGCTCTCGATCCGACGGCGAGCCTCCTGGAGGGCGGTGGAGTCGGTGACGTCGGCGACGACGGCGATCGCCCTGCCGCCCTTGCCGGTGATGTCGGCGACGACCGAGTCGAGGGCGGCGCGGTCCCGGCCGGCCACCGCGACCTCGGCGCCCTGGGCCGCGAAGGCCCGCGCCGTCCGCGCGCCGATGCCGCGCGATCCGCCGGTGATGAAGACGACACGACCGTTCAGGTCGGGGTAGGTGCTGGACATCGCGGAAAGCTCCTTCGGTCGGATCACGGGTTCTGGGGTCGCGTGCGGTGCCGGGTCAGCGGCAGGAGGGCCGCGACGAACACCAGCCAGACGAGGCCGCCGAAACGGACGATCGGCACGAGGTAGGCGAAGCCCGAGGCCAC